>NZ_JANMSQ010000003.1:0-7134 GCF_031389465.1 Pseudolysinimonas sp. | reverse complement strand
CAACGCTCAACTCGGGACTCATACCGGCTCCACCTCACGCTCGAGCACCCGCTTCGCCCGTCGCTCCTCCCAGCGCGGCAACCGCTCACCGGCGAGTGCCCACGACCCGGCCGCGAGCAGCAGGAAGAAGGTGAGGAGGGTCTGGATGAACGAGAACCCGTCGAAGAAGAACAGCGCCACCACGTAGCCCGCGATGGCCACCGCAACCGCCGCCGCGAGGTCACGGCGCTCGTCGGGCGCGACCCCGCCGATCCGCTCGGCCGGCCAGCGCGAGAACAGGGCGAGCCTCACCGCGGGCACGAGCAGCAGCAGCAGCATCCCGAGCAGGCCGAGCGCCCCCGACTCGAGCAGCGTCGAGAGGTACTGGTTGTCGAGGATGAAGGCGTTCGCGCCCTCGCCCATCGTCACCCGGCTGCCCAACCCGCTGCCGGTGAACGGCCGCGCCGCGGCCTCGTCGAGGCTCGGGCCGAGGTCGGCGAGACGCCCGGAGCCGGTCCAGCCGGGCGAGGTCATCTGCGATTCGATGAGCGCCTGCGGGTCGAGCAGCTCGTTGATCATCCCGAGCACGTTGCGGGCCGAGACCAAGAGCGCGGCGCAGACCGCGACGGCGCCGTAGAGCACCACCTTCGGCAGCAGCCCGGGTCGCAGCAGCACCGCGACGACGAGCATCACGGCGAGCGAGACGAATGCCGTGCGCGACACCGCCGACACCATCCCGAGGCCGATGAGCATCGTGCAGCCCATCCAGAGAAACTCCCGCGACACCGGGTTCCGCGGCCAGTTCGCGTGCCGGGCGAGGTAGATCCCGAGGGGAATCAGCATGCACAGAAACACCGCGAGGGCGATCGGATGTTGCGCTGACGCGAATGCGCGGGCGGTGCCCTCCTTGACGAACAGCGACTCCTCTTCGGAGAGCCGTTGCAGCGGCAGCGCGGAGAAGAACTCGATGAACAGGTTCTGTCGGGTGACGCGCTCGACGCTGGCTAGCGCGCCGACGATCGCCCCGCAGACGACCGTCGCCATGATCGTGAACCGCACGATCGCGCGGGAGCGGAAGATCTGTCGCGCGACGACGAAGACGGCGCAGATCACCAGAAGGCTGAACAGGCTGATGACGGCGTTCGGGGCGAGCCCGAGGTCGACGAGTCCGGGCACGTTGACGGCGATGGAGACGAGTTGGGTGGCGAAGAAGAACGCGACGGGCCCGCCGAACTCGAGTCGGCGCCAGCGGAACGCGGGATCGAGCAACAGGGCGCCGATGACGATCGCCAGCAGCAGCACGATGACGATGCGGTAAGGCTCGGCGGCGAATGGCAGGCTCACCGGCAGCGTGTAGCGACGCGCCGGCACGAGGCAGATCACCACCACGAGCGCGATCACGGCGCCCGGCCAGCTGAAGACGGCGGCGCGGAACAGGTAGAGGCAGGCGACGAGCCCGACGAGGGCGCCGACGGTCAACGGGTCGGCGAAGAAGATCCCCGCGCCGACGGCGATCAGCAGCAGCGCCGTGCCTGCGATCGCCCGCACGCGCTGTTCGCCGACCAGGTCGTCGGCCTCGGTTCGCGTGCTCACCGGCGCGCCGGCTGACCCGTCCAATCGACCCCGGCGATCGGATCCGGCTGGCGCGGGTGCTGGGTCTGGGCATGTTGCGTCTGGTGCGCCGGGCGGTAGGCGACCTGACCCGGCTCGCCCGCCGGGTGCAGCACCGGCACCGGGCCGGTGGGAACCGTCGACGCGGCGATCGGCGACGGAATCGGCTCACGTGCCGGCGATACGGTCGCGGCTTCACGTCGTCCGGCCTGTGCGTTGTCGACCGCGAAAATCAGCGCGAGGAACCCGAGCAAGACCCCGATGCCGACGGCGACCACCGGCAGTGCGGGGTTGGTGCCGTCGATGGCTTGGGCCGGACGCTCGTCGATCACGGGCAACTGCACGCGCGCTTCGGGAGCGACCCCGGCGGCATCCTGTTGCGCTGTCGCGAAGTCCTGGAAGATCGTGGCCGCCGCACGCGAGATCTCTTCTGCGCGCGCCGGGTCGGTCGACGTGCCCATGATGTCGAGGATCGGCAGTCGGTAGGTGCCGGTGTTCGTTTCGGCCGTGGGCTGCGTCGTGCGCTGCGCGGCGGAGAGCGACTCGCTGGGGCCGAAGTCGCCCACCTGCTCCTCGACCTGAGCCTGCAACTCGTCGCTCGAGGCGAGGTACGCGTAGACCACGGTGAGGGAGGCGAGGTCGCGAGCCGTCGCCTCCGTCGTGCCGTCCGGCACGGCCTGGGTCGCGTTGCGCGATGAGAAGACCGACACGGGGTCGCTGACCAGGATGTTGGTCGAGGCCCGGTACTCGATCTGCGAGCGCGGTTCGAGCGTGCCGGACTCCCAGAGCGAGCCCGTTTCCAGCTTGAAAGCGGTGAACAGGGCCGCGGCGATGGCCACGATGACCCCGAAGAACATGAGCAGCTTGTGCCGCCCCATGACGCGGAACACGTTGGTGAGATTCATTGTGATACCCCCGGTTGAACTGTCGATTCGAGTGCTGCCGCACTCCTGGTTTCAGCGAATCGGCGTCCTTGCCGGCAGGCCCACGTCACCCAGACGGGGGCCATCCCCGCCTTCACCGTAGGCAGGCGGCGGGGTGTGCTGTCAACTGGGAACTTGCTGGACATCCACCGACCGGGGGGTGCGCTAGACCCCCCGAACAGGTGACGCTAGAGCCGACGGCCGCACGAGCGGCATGGGGTGATGGGGGTCCTTCATGGCGTCGCTCGTAAGAGCAGTGCGCTCAGTTCTCGATCCGAGGACGTGGCTGCAACAGGCGCGCCTGGCGCATTTCGCCGGGTACAGCCATACCCGGCAACGGGCGCGACTGCAGCGTGGACCGGGGGTCACCTTCGCCCCCAACGTCTCGTTCCGCAACGCCGAACGCATCGAGATCGGGGCGGGAACGCACATCGGCGAGCATTCGGTGATCTGGGCGGGCGATTCGACCGGCCGAATCACGTTCGGAGAGAAGTGCCTGCTCGCCCCCGGTGTTGTCGTGACCGCATCCAATTACGGGATCGTGCGCGGCACTCCCGTGATGGACCAGCCCAAGATCGAGCGCGACATCGTGATCGGCGACGGCGTGTGGCTCGGCGCCAACGTCGTCGTGACGGCGGGAGTGACGATCGGGGCGGGAGCCGTCGTCGGCGCGGGAGCCGTCGTCACCCGAGACCTGCCGCCCGACTGCATCGCCGGCGGCATCCCCGCGAAAGTCATCGGGATGCGACCCGAACCCGAGGAGACCAGACGATGAACGCCGAAGTGGCCGTGTTGATCGTCAGCTACAACACCCGGGATCGCACGCTGGCCTGCGTGCGCTCGGTGCTCGCGCATCCGCCCGCCGCCGCCACCGAGATCGTCGTCGTCGACAACGATTCGGCCGACGGGTCGGCGGATGCCCTGGACCTGGAGTTCCCGAGCGTGACCGTGCTGCGTTCCGGCGGCAACCTCGGTTTCGCCCGAGCCGTGAACCTCGGCGCGCGGGTGACCGCGGCCGAGTACCTCCTGCTGCTCAACCCCGACACGTTGGTGCCGTCAGGATCTCTCGCCGCGCTGCTCGGATTCGCGCGCGCCCACCCCGAACACGGCGTCTACGGCGGGCGCACCTTCCGCGAAGACGGCGAGCTCGACCCCTCGTCGTGTTGGGGAGCTCCGACCCTGTGGTCACTCTCCTGTTTCGCCCTCGGGCTCTCGACGGCATTCGCCGGGTCGGCCGTCTTCGACCCCGAGTCGCTCGGTCGCTGGCAGCGCGACACGGTGCGCGAGGTGCCCATCGTGACGGGATGCCTGCTGCTCGTGACCCGCGCCGACTTCGAGCGAATCGGCGGGATGGACGAGCGCTTCTTCCTCTACGGCGAAGACGCGGAGTTCTCGCTGCGCGCCGCCCGTGCCGGAATGCGCCCGGTGATCGTGCCCGAGGCGTCGATCGTGCACGCCGTCGGGGCCTCGACCGGGGCGCGCGGCCGCAAGATGACGATGGTGCTCGCCGGCAAGGTCACGCTGCTGCGTTCGGCCTGGTCGCCCCAGAGGGCGCGCATCGGGGTCGGGATGCTCGGGGCGGGCGTGCTGCTGCGCGCCGGCCTGGAGACGCTCACCCGACGGCGCGACCGGATGTGGGCACACGCCTGGCGCCACCGCAACGCGTGGCTGCCCGGCTACCCGGAAGCCCGCGAACTCATCTTCGGGAAGGAGGCCACGCATGCGTGACGTGCTCTTCACCTTCACCTTCGAGACCTGGTCGGATGCCGTCGCCCGCGGCATGGCGCGCCCGCCCGACCGGCTCGCCCTCACGCTGCTCGAACATCCGGAGGTGCGCCGCCTCATCGTCGCCGACCCGCCGCGCAACGGCGCCCGCCGACTCGTCAAGCGCCTTCTCGGCCGTCAGGACGCGCCGTTCCCGACCGCGCCCGGCCGATCCCACGTCGCTCCGGTCACCTGGGGCGGGATCGATCCGGTTTCGATCTCCGCCCAAGAACGCCAGGGCCGTGCCTACGACGCCGCCCTCGCCGCCGCGGCACGCCAGCAGGGAATGACCGATGTCTCGGTCATCACGGCGAGCCCGTTCGCCGCGGGCTACAGCTCCTTCGACTGGGCGGCCGGCACGACGTACTACGCCCGCGACGACTGGACCCAGCTGCCCGCCCGCCGCCCGTGGTGGCCGGCCCTCCAGGAGTCGTACGCTCGCCTCCGGCAGACCGGTCGCCCGGTCGTCGCGGTCTCGCGGGCGATCCTCGACCGCATCGAACCGACGGGTGAGGCTGTCGTCGTGCCCAACGGGGTCGAACCCACCGAGTGGGTCGGCCCGAAGCCGGCCGATCCCCCGTGGCTCGCCGACATCCCGCATCCGCGCGCCCTGTATGTCGGCACACTCGATTCGCGCCTCGACGTGCCGGGGCTGCTCGAGCTCGCCCTTCGGCGCCCCGACCTGCACGTCGTGCTGCTCGGCGTGGTCGGCGATGCCGAGGCGGTCGCGCCGTTGCACGGGGTTCCGAACATCCACGTGCTGCCACCGACGAACCGGGCCGGCCTCGTGGCCGCCGTGCGCAACTCCGACGTGTGCCTCGTTTCGCACGCCCGCACCGCGCTGACCGAGGCGATGAGCCCGCTCAAGATCTACGAGTACCTCGCCGGCGGCGCCCCGGTGCTCTCTATCGACCTCGCGCCGGTGCGCGACATCGACCCGCGGGTGCTGCTTACCGACACGACGGCGCAGTTCGCCGACCGGCTCGACGAAGCTCTCGCCCTCGGCCCGGCCGACGAGCAGGAGCGCCTCGACTTCGTCGCCGCGAACTCGTGGCGCAGCCGGCACGAGCGCATTCTCGACGTGGCGTTCCGCGCGGGAAAGGTGGTGGCATCCCCATGATCGTCGCCGCCGCTCCCGCGTACTCCACTCGCCACGCGAACCCGTACAACGCCCTGCTCGCCGACGCCCTCGTCAGGGCCGGTGTCGAGGTGCGGGAGTTCGCGGTTCGCGACCTCGTGGGCTCTCGGCCTGACATCGTGCACCTGCACTGGCCCGAGCTGGTGTTTCTCAGCACGCATCGGCCGTGGCAAGCCTGGGGTCGCATTGCGGCGTTCGCCCGGCTCATCCGACGGGCCCGGCGCCAGGGCACCCGGCTCGTCTGGACCGTACACAACGACGGTGCCCATGAACAGCGTTCGGCACCCTGGGTGCGCGCGGCCCTCGACCGGATGCTGCGCCGCGACGTCGACGCCGTGTTCAGTCTGAGCGCGGCGGGCGACCAGGCAGCCCGCTCCCGACTGGGCGACGATGTGCCGGTGTTCCGCACCCGCCACGGCGACTACCAGGGCGCCTATCCCTTCCGCGCCGACCGGGGCTCCGCCCGCGCCGAGCTCGGGCTGGAATCCGACGCCCGCCTCGTCGTCGCCGTCGGCCAGGTGCGGCCCTACAAGAATCTCGACCGCCTCGCCGAGATCGCCCACCGCTCGCGCGATACGCGGCTGCGGCTGGCGATCGCGGGAGCCCCCGACGGTGACGCGACCACCGACGCCGTCGAGCGCGCTGCGGCTGGCGACCCCCGCATCCGTCTCGACCTCGCCCACCTCGACGACGACCGTCTCGCGGCCTGGCTCGCCGCCGCCGACCTCGTCGCGCTGCCCTATCGGCGCATTCTGAACTCGGGAGCGGCGCTGCTCGCTCTCTCGGCCCAGCGCCCCGTGCTGGTGCCCGCGATCGGGGCGATGCCCGAACTCGCCGCCGACCTCGGGCCGGCGTGGGTGCGCACCTACCACGGCGCCCTCGACGAGCACGTTCTCGAGGATGCGGTCGACTGGGCAACCGAGCCCCGGCCGGTTCCGCCGAAACTCGACGCGTACCGCTGGGCGCGGATCGCCGATGAGACCCTCGCGGGCTACCGGCTGACCCTGGCGCGGCCGCCCAGGTGAGCGTTCGCTGGGAACGCTTGCGCTCGCACCCCGGGGCGGGGTGGGATGGAGATGGCCCCCGAATGGGGGTAGCCCGCCATCGTCGTCGGCGCTCATCTCGGGGGAGGGGACGAAGTTGACGACGATGCTCGTGGCAACCAGTGGGGGGCACCTCACGCAGCTGAATCTGCTGCGGCCGAGGATCGTTCCGCGCGATGACGTGCTCTGGGTGACCGACGCGACCGCGCAGAGCGAGTCGATGCTCGCCGGTCAGCGGGTCGTCGACCTGCCCAACCGTGCGCCGCGGGCCTACCTCGGCATCCTGCGCGACTACGTGCGCCTGTGCGGAGTGTTCCGCCGCGAGTCGATCGACCACGTGTACAGCACGGGCGCGCAGATGGCGCTGTCGGCGATGCTCGCCGCGAAGACCTTCGGCGTGCCCTTCTCGTACATCGAGAGCGGAACGCGGGTGAGGGAGCTCTCGGCGACCGGGCGGGTGCTCGCCCGCGTGCCCGGCATCCAGCGCTACGTGCAGTACCCGTTCGCCGCCGACGACCGCTGGCAGTACGCACTGTCGGTGTTCGAGGGGTTCGAGGCAGTCGAGGCTTCGCCAGGGGCCGGAACGCCTCGGGTCGTCGTGACCGTCGGCGGCAACGCCCACTACGGCTTCGAGCGGCTGGTGCGCAGCCTCTTTGCGATCATCCCGTCCGACTGG
>NZ_JANMSQ010000239.1:0-6696 GCF_031389465.1 Pseudolysinimonas sp. | reverse complement strand
ACAATACCCCGTCGCCGTCGAACACCAACGCGTCGCCCTCCGCGACCCCGTCGACCACACCGACGAGCAACCGGGTGAACATCGACCCCGACGACTACGTCGGCCGGCCGTTCGACGATGTGCGGCAAGAGCTCATCGACCAGGACCTCGTCGTTCTGGAGGACGATGGCCCGGCGGCCCCGTCGCCTGACCTGGTCGGCGCGGTCTCGAGTCTCAACCCGACCGGCAACGTGCAGAAGGGCTCGACGATCACCGTGAAGGTTTACGGTGCGTTCCCGAACCCGTCGGCGCCGGAAACGGCCAGCGCTCCGTTCGGGCCGCACCTCTCGGGCAGCGACGTGACCATCACCTTCCCGACCTATGGGGGATGCCCGAGTGGCTTCGGCCTGACCGGGTACAACTTCACCGTGAACAACGGCACCTTCCCCGGCGGCAACCCCGTTTCGGCGGGTGCGACGGATCTCACGATCAACCTCGGAGACCCGGGAGAGACCACCATCACTTATGTCGCGCTCTGCGAGGGCGGCATCACCTCGAACTCGTCGGGAACTCTCACCATCGCAGTCAGCTGACCGTGATCCTCGGGAAGTTACACTGACTGGCGTGACCGACACCTCCGCGGGACCCCGCCTGCTCGCGGACCGATACCAGATCGGCGAGCTGCTCGGTCGCGGCGGCATGGCCGACGTTCACCTGGGACTCGACGCGCGGCTCGGCCGCAAGGTTGCGATCAAGCTGCTCAAGCCGTCTCTCGCGAACGACCCGGCTTTCCGTACCCGGTTCCGCCAGGAGGCCCAGGCCGCGGCCCGGATGGCGCATCCCACGATCGTGCGCGTCTACGACGCCGGCGAAGAGATCGCCCGCGACTCGTCGGGCCGCGAACTGCAGGTGCCGTTCATCGTGATGGAACACGTCGAGGGCCACCTGCTGAAGGACCTCGTCGCTCAGGGCCCGATGTCGGCCGAACAAGCGGCGCACATCGTCGACGGCATCCTCACCGCTCTCGAGTACTCGCACCGGGCCGGCGTCGTGCACCGCGACATCAAGCCCGGCAACGTCATGATCACCTCGACCGGCCAGGTGAAGGTGATGGACTTCGGCATCGCGCGCGCGATCTCCGATTCCTCGGCGACGATCGCGCAGACGAGTGCGATCCTCGGCACCGCCCAGTACTTCTCCCCCGAGCAAGCGCGCGGCGAAGCGGTAGATGCCCGCACCGACCTGTACTCGACGGGCGTCGTGCTCTACGAGCTGTTGACCGGCAAGCCGCCGTTCCACGGCGAGACCGCGGTCGCGACGGCGTACCAGCACGTCAGCGAGGCGCCGACCCTGCCGAGCCGCCTCAACCCGGCGGTCACGCCCGCCCTCGACGCGGTCGTGATGCACGCCCTCGCGAAAGACCGGTTCGAGCGTTTCCAGAGTGCGGGCGACTTCAAGCACGACCTCGAGGCGGCGGTGGCCGGCAAGCTACCCGATCGGCAGCTGGTTCCGGTCGACGACTTCAGTTCGACGCTGTTCGGGGTGAATCCCAGCACGGGTGCGGCGTCGGAGGCGGCCCTGCGCCGGTTCGCCGACGGCAACGATGACGACCGGGTTCCGCGCACCCAGAGTCGGCCCCCGGTCGCTTGGATCTGGGGCGGGATCGCGATGTTTGTCGTCATCCTCGTCGCCGCCGTGTTCTGGGTCTTCTCCCAGCAGTCGCAAGACATCGTCGGTCCCGGCGCCGCGGTGGTCGTTCCGGATGTCATCGGGCTCGACATCGAGCAAGGCTCGCAGTTGCTTGACGAGGCCGGGTTGACCGTCAGCCAGACGACGCGATCGGACGAAAACGTGCCCGAGGGCGAGATCATGGAGCAGACCCCCGAGCCGGGAACGCGGGTGTCTCCGGGCCAGGAGGTGGACCTCGTCGTTTCGTCGGGTGCCCCGCTCGTCGACGTGCCCAGCCTCGTCTTCCAAGACCAGGAGGCGGCCAAAGCGACGATCGCCGGGCTCGGACTCGTCTACGGAACGACGACCGTCACCTATTCGCCAAACGTGCCGAGCGGCGTCGTAATGGGCATCATGGTCGAGGGCGACCCCGAGGTGCTCTCCTCGTCGACGCGCGTGCCTGCAGGTTCGACGATCGACCTCGTCGTCTCGAACGGCCTCGTCGTCGTACCCGATTTCGCGGGTCAGCCGGTCACGGCCGCCCAGGCAACCCTCAAGGGCGGCAGCCTGCAGCTCGGCGTGAAACTCGTGCTCGATAACGGGTGTACCGGCCAGACAGTCGTCAGCCAGTCGGTCATCGGCGAGGTGCCGCAGAAGACCTCGGTGACGCTGACCTACTGCTCGGGCTAAGGAGCGCGGGGGTCAGCCGAGTTTGACGAGCGGACTGAGCGCCTTTGCGCGCTCAGCGGCCTCGGGCAGCCCGGCGCTGGCGAGCCAGTTGCCGAGCATCCGGTAGCCGCCTTCGGTCAGCACCGACTCGGGATGAAACTGCACCCCGACGAGCGGCGCCGAGCGGTGCTGCACGCCCATGATGACTCCGCCCTCGGTGCGAGCGGTCACCTCGAGTTCGGCGGGAACGGTGCCGTCGACGACCGCGAGGGAGTGGTAGCGCGTCGCCCGGAACGGCTGCGGCACGCCCGAGTAGAAGTCGCTGTCGTCGTGCCGAATGAGCGACGTCTTGCCGTGCATCAACTCGTCTGCATGGGTCACCGTCGCTCCGAGCGCCTCGGCGATGGCCTGATGTCCGAGGCAGACTCCGAGCAGCGGCGATCCCGCGGCGAGCGCGGCGTGCACAACCGGGATCGACACGCCTGCGGCGGCCGGCGTGCCCGGTCCGGGTGAGATCAGCACGGCGTCGTAGTCGGCGACCCGCGACGCAGCCTCCGCGGCCGGGAACGAGTCGTTGCGGATGACTTCGGTGGACGCACCGAGCTGCTGCAGATACCCGTCCAGCGTGTAGACGAACGAGTCGTAGTTGTCGAGAACCAGAACCCGGGTCATTCGTTCACCGTCACGTCTTGCGGTGCGACCATCTGGTCGACCACCGGGAAGACCCAGTACACCAGGGCGGTCAGGATCACGGCAACCGCGACCAGCAGAATGAGCAACCGCACCCACCAGGGTCCGGGCAAGGTCCGCCATAGAGCGCCGTACATCAGCCGGCCCCCGTCACGTTCGAGGCGATCTCGGCCGGCACTCCGCCAGCTCGCGGGAAGAACGCGTCATACACGCCGTAAGCGATGATGCGCTCGGCGGTCGAGAAGAACGGGTTGCAGGTGGTGAGGGTGATGTAGCGCTCCGTTGCCTCAACGCCGGTCGCCTGCGGGACGGGATTGAGCACCCCGACCCCGGTCGGCCGCACGTACTCCAGGTTGCGGAAGGAGTACTGGTACCAGCCGTCGGGTGTCTCGACGTAGATGTGGTCGCCGACCTGCAACTGGTGCCGGTCGTGGAAGTTGCCGCCCCCGCTTGAGCGATGTGACGCGAGGGCGAAGTTGCCGAGGGCGCCGGGCATCTGCGTCGTGGGGTAGTGCCCGATGTTGCCCTTGTTGAGCACGCTGCTCGTGCTCACACCCTCCGCGATCGGGCGGTAGTAGTCGCCGCCGAAGCGCGGGATGATGAGGTTCGCGAACCGTACGGCATTCGCGGGTGCGGCCAAGACGGGAGGGTCGCCCGACTGGGATGGATCGCCGGCTTCGCTGGGTGGGACATCGGAGTAGCCAGCCCCCCAGACTTCTGCTTGCTCGACCGCCTCGCCGTTGAGTTGCCCGCCGACGATGACGTCACCAAGCCACACCTGGTAGCCGAGGAACGCGAGCACGAGAGCGCCCGCGGTGATCAGCAGCTCGCCGATCACGCCGACCACAGAGAGGCGGCGGTGCGGTCGCAGCGGCGCCGCCCTGCCCGAGGGGCGAGGGGCGACCTCGACCGACGATTCGACCCCGTCCGACATGACCTCGATTCTACGTCGCACCGCCCGATGTGCGGGTCGCGCTCCGATCGGCCTCGGTTAGACTGCTCCGCATGGCTCGACCCAACACGTCACCCACTCCGCGGAAGGCCGACTCCGGCGAAACCGAACGTCGCGAGAATCTTCCGAACCCGGTGTGGTTCAAGCCGATCATGTTCGGCTTCATGCTCCTCGGGCTGGTCTGGATCATCGTCTACTACCTGAGCCAGGGTTCGTGGCCCATCCCCGGCATCAACGAGGCGAACATCGCGATCGGCTTCGGATTCCTCATCATCGGGTTCTTCATGACGACCCGGTGGCGCTGAGCCCGAATTACAGCGCTGTCATTCTCTCCACACTGTGGATGGGCCTGTGGATAACCGAGTCGCTCAGAGTGCTGAGCGCACGATGGCCAGCACGATGAGGCCGACGACGACCGCGGCGATGATGAGATACGGCGTGCGGGCTTTCGAGCTCGCACGGTCGTCGTAGCGCTGGAACAGGTAGGTCGCCCCCGCGCCGGCGATCAGTCCGCCGATGATCTGCGGCAGCGTAAACCCGCCGAAGGCGATGTTGATCAGCAGGTTGATGCCGATGATGATGAGCGCCTGGGCGCGGGCTGGCGGGTATGCCCAGACGAAGATCAGATACGACCCGAACATTCCGAACAGCACCCCGCTCAGGCCGAACGCGGCGTTGCCGGAAAGCACCATCGCCGCGCTGCCCACTCCCGCCGCCGCAAGTGCGAGAACGAGAAAGCGGCCGCGCCCGAGGTTCTTCTCGACCGCAGGCGCGGTCAACAGGATGAATACGCCGCTCAACAGGATCGCGATCAGATAGAAGAAGTCGTTGGGGTACACCACCGGGGCGGTGAAAAACCGCCACACCTGCAAGCTCAGGCTCGGCGTCACGGCGAGGAACAGGAACGGCAGACCCCCGGTGAACAGGCCGCCAAGCCAGAGCACCACGGTCAGCCCGACAATGCCCCAGCTGAGCACGGGTGCCTCGGATCCGGGCCGCAGCATCTGCCCGATCGCGCCCTGCCACCCCGAACCCGACGACGCACGCTCAGGACGCGACCTGACGGGTCGCGCCTTGGCTGCCGGGCGTCGCGCCTCACCGGCACCGCGCCAGGTCACCGAGCCACCCACCTCGCGGACACACTCGGGGCATTGAATGCCGACCGGCGCGAGAATCTGGCACTCCGGGCAAATCGTTCGCCCGCAGCGCTGGCAGAGCACCCAGCTCTCGCGTTTCGGGTGCCGGTAGCAAACATCCGGTGAGGTTTCGGCTTCGGTCACGGCTTTGATAGACCGGGTCAGACCGAGTCGACCGAGATCGAGGTGATGACGACATCCTGAAGCGGCTTGTCGCGCCCGTCGGTGTCGACCGCCTCGATCGCATCGACGACCCGCTTCGAGTCGTCGTCGGCAACCTCGCCGAAGATCGTGTGCTTGCCGTTCAGCCACGGAGTGGGAACCGTCGAGATGAAGAACTGCGAGCCGTTCGTGCCGTGACCCTGCTGGATTCCTGCATTCGCCATCGCGAACAGGTACGGCTCGGTGAAGTGCAGCTCGGGGTGGATCTCGTCGTCGAAGTTGTAGCCGGGTCCGCCGATCCCCTTCCCCAGCGGATCGCCAGCCTGCAGCATGAAGTCTTTGATGATGCGGTGGAAGATCACGCCGTCGTAGAGCGGGGTGGTCATTCGCTCACCGGTTGCGGGGTGCTCCCACTCCTTCGCTCCGGTGGCAAGACCAATGAAGTTCTCGACGGTGACGGGGGCGTGGAACCCGAACAGGTTGACTCGGATGTCACCAAGGGTCGTGTGGATAGTCGCGACAGCGGTGGGCGAAGGCATTCCGCCATTCTGTCACGGCGTCCTTGGCCGATGATGGCGCGCGGCACAAGCCCTACGGACTGATCGGGAGCACGTGGCAGGATGGGTACGTTCTCACACACAACCTCGGAGGTCGACATGGCACTCTCACGTCAGCGCCAGCGCGAACTGAAGCGTCTCAAGCGGGATGCCGAGAAGCTCTGGGATGAGCAGCGCGATGCCATTGAGCACGCGACTGCTGTGCTGAAGGATGCCCGCCGCCAAGCCGCGAACTACGCGCGCGAAGAGGTTCGCCCGCGCGTTCGAGAAGGCTTCGGCGCCGCCCGCGACGGATTCGGGGTCGCCCGTGAAGCGGCATCCACCGCCCGGGAGCGTTTCACCGATGAGGTGCTTCCGGCGATCACCGGCACGATCGGCTCCGCGCTCGCCGTGCTCGAAGCCGCCAAGAACCCCGCCGTTCGGGACGTCGTGCGTCGGGTGACCAAGGCAGGCCAGAAGGTCGGCGTCGTCACTCCGCCGAAGTCAGCCGGCCCGGGCCGGTACATCGCGATCGCGGTCGGCGTCGTGGCCCTCGCCGGCATCGCATACGCCGCCTGGCAGACCCTCCGTGCCGACGACGACCTGTGGATCGAAGACCTCGGAGACCCGGGCAGCGCCGACATCGGCGACGACGACGAGTTCTGACGCCCCGGTACGTCCGGGTTCTGTTCACCTGACGCGGGCGCAGGCCCGCCGCATCGCAGTACGTGCACAGGGGCTCGCCGCCGATCGGCCGGTGAGTGTGGTCGAGACGGTACGCCGCCTCGCGGTCGTGCAGGTGTATCCCTACGCCGACATCGCCCCGAGCGCGATGGAGGATCTGCCGCTCTTCCTCGCGCAACTCGCTCTGCCGCCGGCGTAAGAGAAGACCCGCGAGTGGCTC
>NZ_JANMSQ010000219.1:0-2275 GCF_031389465.1 Pseudolysinimonas sp. | reverse complement strand
TGGCGACCGCGCCGCTGTGGACGATCGTCGCCGGTGGGCATCCGCTCACGGTCGCGGCCGTCGTGGTCGGTGCCGGCGCATACTGCGTGGTTGCCGTCACGAGCGGAGCGCTCTACGGCGTGCGGGCGTGGCTGCCGATCGCTGCACTCATCCTGGTCGACGGCCTGCTGCGCCTCGGGGGGGTGCTCGTCGCCCTGGCGCTCCCGGAACCGGCGCGAGCCCTCGAGGTCGCGGTGGTGCTCCCGTTCCCGTTAGCTCTCGCGATCGTGTTGCCCATCGCGGCGCACCGCCTGCGCGGGGTGCGCGCCGACGTAGCTGTCCCTCGACTCGCGCGAAACACCGCGCTCGCAGTGTTCGCCGCCGGGGCGAGTGCGGTGTTGATCAGTGGGTTCCCCGCCCTGGTGAGCGCCGCGACTCCGGGTGTGCCGACCGCCGCGCTCGCGCCCCTCCTGCTCGCCCTCATGATCACCCGGGCGCCGATCGTCATTCCGGCGATGGCGATGCAGAGTCTGCTCATCGTGCGGTTCCGCGGCGCGGGAGAGCGCCCCGTTCTTCTCGCGGTCGCGTTCGTCGGCGCGGCGACCGCCGTGCTCGCGGTGCTTGCCGCACTCGTGGGGCCGGCCCTGATCCTCGCGGCCTTTGGCTCTGACTACGCGGTCGGGGCGTGGCTTCTCGCCGCGCTCGTCGGTTCGTCGGGGCTGATCGCGGCGGTGATCGTAGGCGGAGCGGGTCTGCTGGCGGCATCCCGTCACTCTGTCTATGTCGCGGGGTGGGGTGTCGCCGTCGCGATTACGGTCGCGGCACTGCTCCTGCCTCTCCCGACCGAGCCGCGGATCGTCGCGGCGGCGCTCGCGGGCCCGGCCGCTGGGTTGCTCGTTCAGCTCGGCGCGCTGAGCGTGCGACGGGAGGAGGTTCGGGCGTGAAGATCTCGGTAGCGATGTGCACGCACAATGGCGGGCCGTACCTCGAGGCGCAGCTCCGCAGCATCCTCGACGGCACGCGGGTGCCCGACGAGATCGTGCTGAGCGACGACGCGTCGACCGACGGGACGATCGGTGTCGCGCGCGCTGTGCTCGGGGCAGCCGGCGTTCCGCACCAGATTCTCGAGAATCCGACGGCGCTTGGCGTCACGGCCAACTTCGAACACGCCGTACGCGCGACGACCGGCGACGTGATCGTCCTCGCCGACCAAGACGACCTGTGGCATGCGACGCGGCTGGCGCAGGTCGAGACCGAGTTTGCCGGGGGCGACGTGCTGTTGCGCCATAGCGACGCCCGTCTTGTCGACGCAACGGGGGAAGACCTCGGGGTCACCCTGTTCGCACGCCTGCGGGTCCGGGCCGACGAGGTGGCGGCGATCGACGGCGGTCGCGCGTTCGCGACCTATCTGCGCCGGAACCTCGCGACCGGCGCTGCCACGGCTTTCCGGCGGGAGCTTCTCGCCGATGCGTTGCCGTTCCCTACCGAGTGGGTGCACGACGAGTGGCTCGCCATCCTCGCCGCCGCTCGCGATGCCGTGCGTCTCGAGCGGGCCACCGAGATCGACTATCGGTTACACGGCGCGAATCAGATCGGGGTCGCCGAGCCAACCCTGCGGTACCGGGTTTCGCGCGTGTTCGGCGACTCGGGCGACCGGGCCGCGCTCCTCGCCCGGCGGTCGGAGGTGCTCGCCGAGCGTCTCGTCACTCGTGGGCTCCCCGCACCAGCCCAGCAGGCAGCTGCGAAGGCGCGATTCGAGCGCCAACGGTCACGGCTCCCACGCCTGCGGATCGCCAGAGTGCCCGGCATCCTCGGTGCGTTGCTCGGCGGCGGCTACCGACGGTTCGCCAGTCAACGGTCGCTCGACGCCCTGCGTGACCTGTTTCGGCCTGCCTAACCCGCTATGCAGAGGGGAGCGGTTCGGGCTGCTCGGGCCGAGGAGATAGAGCCGAGCGCCAGCTCAGCTCTGCCGAAGCTTTGACCGCGCAGATGACGAAGAGAAGCCAACCGAACTCCGTGAGGATCGAGCTCTCCGCGACCGAGACCGCGATGAGCGCGACGAGCACCAGGGCGGGCCAGGTGTGCACGACGCTCCGGCGTCGGCCGGCGAGCAGCCAGGACCGCACGAAGGCGAGCCCGACGACGGCGAAGAACAGGAAGACCCCAACCGCGCCCACCTGCAGCCAGAGGTCGACGACCGCGTTGAGTGCCGAATCGTGAGGTCGCCCGTTGGTCGGCGTGAGACCCGAGTAGGCCGGAGTCGACGGGTTCCAGATTCCGGTCCAGCCCCAGCCTT
>NZ_JANMSQ010000217.1:0-20006 GCF_031389465.1 Pseudolysinimonas sp. | reverse complement strand
TTTTGCCCGTGTGGGCTTATTTTGCGGGCGCTGTGTCCGCGGTCTCGGCAAAATACCCCTCTTGGTCGCCGTCCCCGTCCACGTCGACGGGGTCGGCGAACGCGAGCTTGGGCACGAAGAACAGCAGAACGGTGGCGACGAGGGCACTCGCACCGCAGACGATCCACACGGTGTAGTAGCCCGACAGGCTGGCGGCCGTGCCCACCCCTGCGGTGACGCCGGTGGCGAGGGCGATGCCGAAGGTCGCCGACGCGAATGCCCCACCGATGGTCTTCGTCGTGTTGGTGAGCCCGGTGGCGATTCCGGTCTGCCCGAGCGGGGCCGCTGCCGCTGCGGCAGCGGGCAGCGCGGCGACAAGAGCACCCGAGCCGGCACCGGCGATGCAGATGCAGACGAGCACCTGGGTGAGGTCGTCGTGGAAGAAGATCAGCGCGAAGTAGCCGATCGTGACGAGCGCCGTGGCGCCGATGAGCGCGAGGCGCGGTGACAGGCGCTTCGAGAACACGGCGAACAGCGCCGCACCCGCGATGAGTGAGATGAGGTAGATGCCGATGACGATCGACCGCATCCCGGAGGAAAGCCCCAACCCGTAGCCGGCGACCTCCGGATCGGTTCCGGCGAAGGTCGAAAGCGGGATCTGTGCGCCGAGCACGCTGATCCCGAAGAGCCCCGCGGTGACCTGCACCGGCCACATCGTCGGCCGGGCGAGTACCCGCAGGTCGATCGCCGGGTCGTCCTTGCCGAGCACCCAGCGCGCGAACGGGATGAACGCGAGAAGTCCGGCGGCCATGACGACCCACACCCACCAGGTGCCGGGGCCGTTGATGCGCAGGAAGGTGAGCGACGAGGTCGTCAGCAGAAGCGCGAACGACAGCAGCACGAAGCCAAAGAAGTCGAGGCTGCGGCCGGTGGTGCGCTCCGATTCGGGCACACCGAACAGGATCGCGAAGAACACCGCGGTCACCACGATGGCCGGGATGGCGAGGGTGAGGGCGACGTCACCGCCGGCAGCCGTGAAGACCGCCCCACCGCCGAGGGCGCCGACGATCGCGCCGACCTCGAGGGCGACAACCAGCAGGCCCGCCGCCCGCCGGGTCTGTGAGACTCCGGTCTTGCTGCGTCGACCCCGATCGAAGATGAGTGCCACCTCGAGCGGCAGCCACACCGAGTAGAAGCCCTGCAGCGCCCACGCGATGAGGAACGTGGTGAAGTCGCCCGACACGACGAGCCACCATGACGCGCCGGCTGTCAGAGCGGTCGAGACCAGCAGCATCCGCTTGTGACCGAACATGTCGCCGAGCTTCGCCAGGATCGGCACCGCCAGGGCCGACAGCAGCAGCTGCGCGGCCTCGAACCAGTTGAAGTCGGCGTCGGTGACGCCGAGGTGCACCACCAGGTCGCTGATCAGCGGGATGTAGTAGCCCTGGATGATGCCGCTCGTCAGTTCGAGCAGGAATAGGAAACCGACGAGGGCGAAAGTGATCTGGGCGAGGGACCTCGTCGCGGTGCCACCGGCGGTGGGGGCGTTCGTCATGAGCGGAGCCTAGTAGCGTGCCGGGGCTCGGTAGGCTGCACAGCGTGGCCGAAGAGCGCGAGATCCTGACCTACGAACTGTTCGGCCAGGCGGCGCGGGAGCTGGCGACCACGATCGCGGATGACGGCTTCCGCCCCGACGCCATCGTCGGGATCGCACGCGGCGGCCTCACGCTCGCCGGGGCGCTCGGCTACGCGCTCAACGTCAAGATGCTCGGCAGTCTCAACGTCGAGTTCTACACCGATGTCGAAAAAACACTTGACGCACCGATCGTGCTGCCGCCGACCCTCGACCAGGATTCCTTGCGCGGCAAGAGCATCCTGCTCGTCGACGACGTCGCCGACTCCGGTCGCACGCTCGCCCTCGTGGTGAACCTGTTGGAGGCGGGGGGCGGCGAGGTGCGCACCGTGTGCCTGTACGCGAAGCCGCAGACCGTGCAAGAGCCGACCTACACCTGGCGGCACACCGACAAGTGGATCATGTTCCCCTGGTCGAGCGAGGGCCCCGTCCCTTACCCAGCGGGCTGATGGCGGGCCCCAAGCCGCTCTCGGAGCTCGTCGATCCCGGCTGGGCCGTCGCGCTTGAGCCGGTCGCCGGGCGGATCGCTGCGATGGGCGAGTTTCTGCGCGCGGAGGTCGCCGCGGGTCGCCGCTACCTTCCCGAGGGCACGAACGTGTTGCGCGCGTTCACCTCGCCGTTCGAGCGCGTGCGGGTGCTCATCGTCGGGCAGGACCCGTACCCGACACCGGGTCATCCGATCGGGCTGTCGTTCGCCGTCGAGGGTCACGTGCGGCCCATCCCGCGCAGCCTCGCCAACATCTACCGCGAGTTGAACGACGATCTGGGCATCCCGCCGGTGCCGCACGGCGACCTCACCGGCTGGGCAGACCAGGGCGTGCTGCTGCTCAACCGGGTGCTCACGGTGCAGGCCGGAAACTCGGGCTCGCACCGCGGCAAGGGGTGGGAGGAGGTCACCCAGGCGGCCATCGAGGCGCTCGTTGCCCGCGGCACACCCCTCGTCGCCATCCTCTGGGGCCGGGATGCCGGCACCCTGCGTCCGCTGCTCGGATCGATGCCGGTCATCGCCTCCGCGCACCCGAGCCCGCTGTCGGCATCCAGTGGCTTCTTCGGGTCGAAACCGTTCAGCCGCGCCAACGAACTGTTGACCGCCGCCGGGGCCGATCCGATCGACTGGCACCTGTGACCCGACGGCTGAGACGTCCGTCGGCGCTGGCACCGCTGCGGAGGCCAGCAATGGCTCCGCTCTCAGCGAAGTGCGCGCGTAGGATCGGGCCGTGCTGGAAGAGGAGTACAACCCGCGCCGGAAGCTCCCGCCGCACCTCAAGCCGGCGCCCCCCGTGGAGCCCGCGTTCGCGTTCGAGATCCGGGATGCCACGAGCCGCGACGTTCCGCACATGCTCGAGATCTACAACCACTACGTCGCCAACTCGACAGTGACCTTCGACGAAGACCCGCTCACCCTGAAGGAAATGCGGGCGAAGTTCGCGAAAGTCGAAGAGTTGCACTACCCGTGGCTCGTCGCGGTGAGCCCGAGGGGGGTCATCCTCGGCTACGCGTACGTCACCCCCTGGAAGCCGAAGGCCGCTTACCGCTTCACCGTCGAGAACTCGATCTATCTGGGCCCGGCCTCGACTGGCAAGGGGCTCGGCAGGGCCCTGATGGCCGAACTGTTGCCGCACGCGCAAGCCGCCGGAGTCAAAGAGGTCATCGCCGTCATCGCCGACCGAGGGGCGGATGCTTCGCTCGCGTTGCACCGTAATTTCGGGTTCACCGAGATCGGCCACATGGGCAAGGTCGGCTTCAAGTTCGGCCGGTGGCTCGGAACCATCCTGATGCAGAAGAGCCTGAAGTGACCGAGAATCCCGTTGCCCAGCTACGACTCGTGCTCGAGACCGCCGACCTCGACGCCGCGCTCACCTTCTACCGCGACGCGCTCGGGCTGCGCGAACTCGAGTCCTACGACGGCCCGGCTGGCGCGCGGGTCGTCATCCTCGAGGTGCCGACCGCGACCCTAGAACTCGCCAACCCGGCTCAGGTCGCGTACATCGATGCGGTCGAGGTCGGTCGCCCGGTCGCGCACCCCTATCCGCTGACGGTGCGGGTCGCCTTCGAAGTGCCCGACGCCGTTGCCGCCACGGCGCGGCTCGCCGCCCGAGGGGCAGAGGTCGTGGCAGCCCCGGTGGAAACCCCGTGGCGGTCGCTCAACGCGCGATTCGAGGCACCCGGTGGGATGCAGATCAGCGTCTTCGAGGAACTCGACACGCCCTAGCGCGCGGCGTATACCTGCGCGGTGACTTCATCGACGAGCTCCGTCGCGTGCTGGAAGCGGGCTTCGCCGCCGACCGCTTCGATCACCGAAATCCAACTCTCGTTGCGGATGACGTGGAGTTCGGCGGGCGCGCTCACATCGTCGCCGATGCGCGCGTAAGTAAGGGCGCCCTCGACCTGCGATTCGACAAGCCCGGTGGCGATGAGCGCGTTCACGATCCCGGAGCGGGTGCTCGTCGTGATCGGGGCAACCGACACGATGACGGTCGACGCCACCACCTCCTCGTCGCCCCAGACGCAGGTGATGCCGCCGACCTTCTCCTCAGGGGTCGGATCACCGAAGTAGTTCTCGCCGTAGACCCCGTCGGGTCCGCCAAGCAGGTCGAGCCCGGCGTCGGCGAAGGCGGCCGCCGTCTCGGGGGTGAGGATTTCGGCGCACAGGTCCGGCATCCCGAACACCGGCGTTTCCGGCGCGGTCGTCGCCGTTTCGGTCGGGGTGGGGTCGCCCCCTGCCGCACCTGTCTCGTCGGGCTCCGGCGGCTCAGGGGTGCAGCCGGAGAGCAGGACGATGGAGACCACCGCCGCTCCGAGAATCGTGCGCACCCGCATCCCTGACCTCCCCGTGTGTGGGGAATGTATCACTCGGATCTCTCAGTTTCGAGGCCTGGCACGTCTCAGGTTGAGGTATCCGTAGGCTCGGCACGTGTTCGAACTACACCACCTCACGGCCCTCGAGCAACTCGACTGGTTGCGACGGGGCGAGGTGTCGCCGCGCGACCTGACCGACCACTACCTCGAGCGCATCGAACGACTCGACAGCGGACTCGGCGCATTCGTGACGGTGACCCCCGCCGAGGCTCGGGCTCGAGCCACCGCCGTTGACGCGCTCTCGCATGCCCTCCCGCTGTGGGGGCTGCCCTTCGCCGACAAGGATCTCGTCGCCCGCGCCGGTGTGCCGACCCGCTACGGATCGCGCGCCTTCGCCGACAACGTACCCACGGAGTCCGACGAACTGGCGCTCGTGCTCGACGCGGCGGGTGGCGTGAGCCTCGGCAAGACCACGGCGCCCGAGTTCGGCTTTCCGAGCTACACCGAGCCGGTCGCTGGTCCGATCGCCCGCAATCCCTTCGACCTGGCGCGCGGCGCGGGCGGTTCGAGCGGCGGGGCCGCGGTTGCCGTCGCCGCCGGACTGCTGCCCTTTGCACCCGGGTCAGACGGCGGCGGCTCGATTCGCATCCCGGCCGCCGCGACCGGGCTCGTCGGCCTCAAGCCGTCGCGCGGGCGCGTGCCGGCGATGCCGGGCTTCCCCAGCCTCGCCGGACTCGTGGTCGCCGGGCCACTCGCCCGAACCGTCGCCGATGCCGCGTTGCTGCTCGACGCCCTCGTCGGCGACGGCTCCGCACAATGGGCGACCGTCGCCCCCGACGCGGGGGAGGGCGCGTTCCTCGGCGCCGCGGTGCGGGGCGAGGGCCGCTACTCGATCGGGGTCACCCGCGACTCGCCGTGGGCAACCGCGTTCGACCTCGAGCTCGCCTCAGAGGCCGAAGAGGCGGTGCAGATCGCACTGCGTGAACTGGATTCCATCGGTCACGGCATCGAGGAGCTCGCGTTCGATCCGGAGCCCGGATACGCGGCCGCATTTCGCACCGTGTGGCAGGCGGGGGCTGCCGGCATCCCGGTCGAGAGCGACCAGCTCGACCTGGTTGAGCCGCTCACCCGCTGGCTCGTCGAGACCGGCCGCGGCCTCGGGGCGCGGGAGCTCGGGGCGGCGCTCGCCTGGCTCGTCGGGTTCGAGCGCCGGTTCATCGCGCGCGCCTCGCGAGTGGATGTCGTGCTCACCCCCGCAATGGCGCTCACCCCCCGGCCGCTCGGCTGGTACGACGCCGACGACGGCGAACGCAACTTCGCGCAACAGGTGCTCTACACGCCGTACACGAGCATGGTGAACGTGAGCGGTCTGCCCGCGATCGTGCTGCCGGTGCACGTCACGAGCGATGGGTTGCCGATGGGAGTGCAGCTCATAGGGCGGCCGGGGCGAGAAGACGTGCTGCTCGCGATCGGGGCACAGCTCGAACGACGCCTGCACTGGGAACGTCGGCATCCGCCCGCGTGGTCGGCGTGAGCTAGCGCCGCAAGGTAAGGGCACGCTCAGTTAGGTATGCCTATACTGATCTTGCGATGTTTCTCTCCGACCTCCTCCCGGCCACGATCTCCTGGCAGCCTGCTGCCGGCGACCTCGTGCTGCTCGGCGCCGTCGAGACCGATCTTGCGGTGGTCGAAACGGTGCTCGCGACGCTCCCGACGCGTGCGCGGGGTCAGGTGTTCGTCGAGGTTGACTCCGCTGCGGCGATTCGCGACCTCGGCGCGCCCGGCCGGGTCTGCGTCACCTGGCTGCGCCGCGACCTCGGGCAGTCGCTCACCGACGCGGTCGAAGCCTGGCTCGGCGAGATGTTGCCCGTCGATCTCGAACGCGAGTACCGCGTCTACGGCTGGGTTTCGGGCGACCGCGCCGCCCGGCTGCACACCAACGCCTAACCCCGCGGCGACGGACTCTTCCCGGGGAAGCCACCCGGCCGTGGCTTGCGCGGCCGCAGGTAGCCGCCCTTCTCCAGTCCCGCCTCGACCTCGAAGCGGTTGGTGAGGGGCGGGGATCCGGCCGCGACGTAGACGGCGATGAAGGCGAGCCCGTACTTTTTCCACTGCGCCTTGTGGATCGCCTCGTGCTCGAGCACATCGGGCCCGGTGTTGTCGGTCGTCAGATAGATCGCCCCGATCGTCGTGCCGCCGCGACCGTAGGCCCACTTCGGCAGCCGGGAGAAGTAGTGGATGCCGCCCGCCTTCGCGAATCGCCCGAACAGCACGCGACCCCACACCCAGGCGCACGCTGTCGCGACCCAGTACCCCGGCCGCGCGACGACCGGCCAGAGCAGAACCCGACGCAGCCCCGGCACGCGTCCGCCGAACAGCACGACCGACGCCACGGCGCGCTCCGCTCGGGAGAGTTTCGCAGGATCTGGTCGCACCGGCAGCGTCGTCATCGGCCGCGAAACTCCGGCTGGTCGCGGGCGACGAAGGCACGCATCCCTTCGGCGGCATCCTCGCTCAGCGCGAGACGCACGAGTTCGGGCTGCAACTGCTGCTCGGCGGGGGCGTCGCCGTCACGGATCGCCTCCCGCGCGTTGGCGATGGTCGCCTGCACGGCGAGCGGTGCCTGAGCGGCGATGCGCGCCGCGATTTCGTGGGCTCGCTCGAGCTGGGTGCCGTGCGGCACGACCTCTTGCACCAGCCCGATGCGGTGCGCTTCGGCGGCATCGAACGAGTCGCCGGTCAGCATCCAGCGCATCGCGTTGCCCCAACCGACCGCGCGCGGGAGCCGGATCGTGGCGCCACCGAACGGCAGGATGCCGCGCTGCACCTCGATCTGACCGAAAACCGTCGAGTCGGCGGCGACGACGACATCGCTCGCCAGGGCGAGTTCGATGCCGAGGGTCAGGCACATCCCCTGAACGGCGATCACGACCGGTTTGCGCTGGAACTCGCCCTGGACCTGCCAGGGGTTGAGGCCCCCCTCGGGAACGAGGTCGAGCCCGTTCTCGCCGATCCGCGGCGCGACGTCGCCGAGGTCGAGGCCCCCGGTGAAGTGGTCGCCGTGCGCGAACACCACGCCGACCCGAAGGTCGGGATCCCGGTCGAGTTCGCCGTAGGCGAGACACAACTCCTGAAGCATCGCGAAGTCGGCGGCATTGCGCTTCTCCGGGCGGTTCAGTCCGATGAGCAGCAGGTGCCCATCCCGTTCGATGGTCACTCGTTCAGCCACCTGTCCAGCGTAGGCGGCGATAGCGCTCGCCGCCGTAGCGGGCTCGCCGCAGGGGCGGCGGCGAGCAGACAATGCAGCGTACGCGGCGGTGATGCCTCATCCGCTAGCGTTCAATCAACGTCTTTCCTGGAGGCTGCTCGTGCGTTCTCGATCTCTCACCCTGGTCCCCATCGCTGCGCTCGCGGTGACGTTGCTCTCGGGTTGCGTATTCAGCGTCGGCGTCAACACTGCTCCGACGGTGCCGCCGGAAGACGTCGAGACTCTTGCCGCCGACAAGCTCGAGGAGCAGGTCGGGGTGCGCCCGACGATCGACTGCGGCGACGATGAGATCGCGCTCGAGGTCGACACGTCGGTCACCTGTCTGCTCGTCGATCCGGTAGCTGGGCTGGAGTTCGACACCGTCATCACCTTCACCGAAGTCGACGGCACCAACTACACGTTTGACATCCAGGTCGCCGACGTGCCGAACAACGCGCCCGAACCGACCGCCGAGCCCGGCGCCTTCGTGCCGATCGGCGACATCGAGGCGCTCGCCATCCGGGCGCTGACTCCGACGCTCGGCTACGTGCCCGAAGTGACCTGCGAGGGCACCGAGGTCGCGATCGTCGTCGGCAACACTGTTGCGTGCAGCTACCCGTCGCCCGAGGGCACCGTCGCTGCCGTCGTCACGATCACGTCGTTCGATGCCTCGGTGGGGGAGTACTCGATCCGCGTCGACTGACCGCGTGCGGGCTCAGTCGTAGCGGGTCAGTCGAGTGCGGCGATGATGCGCAGGATGGTGGCGGCGTCGTCTGCCGCCTGCTCGGTGTCGAGCGCACTCGGCGCGTAGGCCGCGAGGGTCGCGCCGGCGAGCGGGAACCGCGCCCGGAGTGCCTTGATCGTCGCCAGAAGCGCCGAAGTGCTCACCCCGAAGGGTTCGGGGTCGAGGAGACCGTCGAGGTCGGCGGGGTCGAGAACGTCGAGGTCGATGTGCACATAGACGGCGTCGGCACCGGTTGCGGCGACCGCCTCGACGAGCGCGATCGGGTCGTCGAGCTCGGGAACGGTGAGGACACGCAGACCAGCCTCGGCCGCGAACACCTCCTCGCCCTCATCCCACGATCGGGCGCCGGCTAGTACCACGCGATCCGCGCCGATGTCACCGTTGTCGATCGCGGCCCGCAGCACCATTCCGGAGAACGCCCCGGAGGGCGAGGATTCCGCAGAGTTGAGGTCGGGATGCGCGTCGAACCAGACCACCGCGACGGAGGGGTGGCGGTTCGCCGCCACCGCGATTCCCGCGGCCGACACACCGCAGTCGCCGCCCACGACGACGAACGGTCCGTCGACATCCTGCAGAACGACGGAGGTGCGTTCCCGCACGAGCTGCACCGAGGTGTAGCGAGCGATGCCGGTGCCCTGATCGTCGCCCGATTCGAGAGGGACGGGAACCGACGAGGTCGCCGAGGTGGGGAGGTCGAGCTGAAGCGCGGCAACGCCGTCGGCAAGCCGCATCGCCCGCGGGGAGGGGGAGCCCTGCCACTGCGGCACGAGCACGAACCGGAGGGTCACGGAGCCACTCTAGGCGGCGAACCCACGGCGAGCCGGGTGAGCGCACGGAGCCCCGCTTCGAGCGGCCCGATCCCGACGAACCGGCGCCACAGCGTTGCGATCGCGAGAGCCCCGAGGGCGAGGGCCGGGAAGGTCCATTCGGGAACCTGCCAGCGCTCGGGATTGTCCGCGGTCGCTCGGATGATCGCGAGCGCGATCGCGTGGGCGACGTAGAGGGTGAGTGCCATCGCACCCGCCGCCGCGACGGGGGAGAGCACGAAGCGCAGGATCCGCGCGACGCGCTCACCGACGCCGGTCGCGGAGTCGAGGAGCGACAGTCCGCCGATGATGGCGACGGCGAGGCCGCCCGAGCCGAAGACCTCCGCCGTCGTGCCCGAGTGGGCTTCGGCGGTGACGCCGGGAATGACGAGCGCTGAGGCGTAGCCGAGAACGGCGGCGAGGGCTCCGAGCACCAGGGCGAGGGCCGCGGTGAGGCGGTCCCGCAGCTCGGCGCGGGCGAGGATCAGGCCGGCCAGCAGGAACGCCAGCCAGATCAGCATCGGATACTCGCCGTAGAACAGCCAGCGCGCCAAGATCTGCACCGGCGCGGGCACGCTCTCGAACGGGGTGCCGTCGGTCACGGCGACGACGATCGGGGGAGCGGCGACCGCGATGACGGCAGCCAGCACGGCGAGCAGGGGGCGGGCGAGGAACAGCACCGCGATGAGCAGCAGAAACGCGAAGCCGTAGTAGTCGAGGATGACCGCGATCGGCGGCTGCAGGAACGCGGTGAGGGCGAGCCCGAGAAGCACGAGCACGGCACCACGGATGAGCACGCTGAGGCGTGCGGTGCTGCGCTCGCCCGGAGGTGGCGGGTTGGCGCCGCCCGTGATGAGGCCGAGTGACACGCCCGCGACGGTCGCGAACAGGATCGCCGACCGACCGTCGAAAAGCCGCTCCTGGCCGTCGAAGAGCGTGTGGGCCGCGAACATCCCGAGCAGCGCAACGCCGCGGGCGGTATCGACGCCGAACAGCCGGGGAGGGACGACGGTCGCCCGCCAGCCCTCCCCGGTCACGTCCTGATGCGAGGTCGTCAGTTGCCCGAGGTCACGGCCTGGGCGCCGCCGGCCTTCAGCTCGGCGAGGCGGGCCTCGACTTCGGCCTCCTTGTCGAGGTCTTCGAGCGATTCGAACTGCGAGTCGAGGCTCGACGCGGCGAGCTCCTGCTGGCCCATGACCTTGGCCTCTTCACGACGCACCTTCTCTTCGAAGCGGCCGAGCTCGCTCGTCGGGTCGAGCACGTCGATGCTCTGGATGGCGTCGTGCACGTGCGACTGCGCTTCTGCGGTCTTCGCGCGTGCGACGAGTTCGTCGCGCTTGCTCGTGAGCTCCGACAGCTTCTCGCGCATCTTGTCGAGGCCGTCCTTGAGCTGGTCGACGACCTGGTTCTGCGAAGCGATCGTCGGCGCGGCGGTCTTCGCCTCGTTCTCGGCGGAGATCTGCTTGCCGATCGCGATCTTCGCGAGCTTGTCGAACTTGTCGGCATCCTCGGCGCTTCCCGACGTGCGCAGCTCGGTGCCCTTGGCGCTCGCCGCGAGGGCCTTCCGACCCCAGTCGGCTGCCGACTCGAGGTCTTCGGCGTGGTCCTGCTCCATCAGGCGGAGGTTGCCGATGGTCTGGGCCACCGCGCTCTCGGCCTCGGCGATGGAGTTGGTGTAGTCGCGCACCAACTGGTCGAGCATCAGCTGCGGGTCCTCCGCCTGGTCGATGAGCGCGTTGATGTTCGCGCGCACCAGCTGCGAGATGCGGCCGAGGATTGACTGCTTTGCCATGTTGTGCCTTTCGTTGTTCTTCAGTGTGACCGGGAGTCTAGAAGCGTCCGCCGCGAGAGCGGCGACCACCTGAGGGTCGGGGCCGGCTGGAGGAGCTGCTGCCGGGTCGGGGGCGTGACGAGGAACTGGAACCGCTCGACCACCCGCTGCCGCCTGACGACGACCACCCGCTCGAGGATCCGCCGGAGAAGAGCCCGTCGAGGATGCCACCGAGTGCCGCACCGCCGTATCCGCTGCCGGACGAGCCCGACGAGCCGCCACCGTTGAACGATGCGACGTCACTCTGGGCGCTCTCCATCGCGGAGGTCGCGAGCGCCACCGACTGCTGGGCGGCGCGCAGCGCCTCCACGGGATTCGTGCGGGTCGCCGTGAGTGCCTGGGTGAGCTGCCGCTCGGCCTCGGCGACCCGGGTGCGCGCCGTCGCGCCAACAGCGCCGCGGCGCGTGGCGATGAAGTCGTGGGCAGCGGCGACCGCTGCCTGCGCCTCGGCGGTGACGCGGGCCAACTGCGCCGTCGCGCGTTCGGCCTGGGCGGCGGCATCCCGCAGCTTTCCGAGCGCCTCGTGCAGGCCCGCGTTGACCCGCTCGACCTCGCCGATCGCCGTCGCCGGATCGCGCCCGGCCGCGGAGGCCAGCACGTTCTCGGCGTCGTCGGCCGCGGCCCTGAGCGGCTCGGCGACCTCGGGTGCGGCACCGGCCAGCCCGGCGCGTGCCTCTGCGAGGTCGATCTTCACGTCGGCGACCGCCGCGGCGAGCCGCTCGACGAGGGCGGGAAGCCCGGCGGCGAGCGTGTCGATCGCGGCGACGGCACGCTCGACCTGGCCCACCGCCTGCTGGGCTCCGCGTACAGCGACGGCTGCCTCCGAGGTCTTGCCGGCGGCGAGCGCGGTGCGGGCTTCGGCGATCGCCGTCGTGGCAAAGGTGACGAGCTCGCGGGACTGGGCGATGCTGCCGTCGACCGAGCCAACTGCGGCGGCGCCGAACTTCTTCGACAACCCGGCAACCGTCGATTCGGCGGAGTCGATTCGGGCCGGCAGACCGCCGTGCGTGGCGGCGACCGTCTCAAGCACCTCGGGGGCGTGGGTTTCCAGCTGCCGGAGCTGCTCGAAGTCGGTGGACTGCGCAGCGAGAGAGGCGGACGCGGCTTCGCAAAGCTGGATGATCTCGGTCGTCAGTTGGCGCTTCTGGTCGGCGGTTTCGGGCGTCGCATCGTCGAGCTGCTGACGGATGGCGAACGCCTGCTTCACCTGCTTTTCGGCCTCGGCAAGGGCCGTGGCGAACCCCTTCGTGGCCTTCTCGCCGAACTGCGCCTGGGCGAAACCGAGCTCTTGTTCGTTGCTCTTGAGGGCGTCATCGAGTCGCACCAGGAGGCTGCCCGCCCGCTGGTCGAGCTGCTTCTGGTCGAGCTTGTCGACGGGGGCAGTGGGGTCGACCCCGCGACGGCGCTTCACGAGCCTCGAGATCCCCCAGGCGCCGACTCCGACGACCCCAACGCCCGCGAGAAGCGGCAGGATCGGGATGCCGCCACCTTCGCCGTCGGTGGTGCCGGGCTCCGCGGGGGTTTCTCCAGCAAGCTCGTCGCCGATGGCGTCGGCCGCCTCGAGCGCGGCGCCTGCCCAGTCGTCGTCACGAAGTTCCGTCTCGATGCGGGTCGCGACGCGGTCGTACTGGTCGTCGAAGAGCAGCTCGTCGTTGAGCTGGTACTGCCGGTCTTCGACGGCGATGGCAAGCAGCACATCATCGGGACCGAACCCGCTGAGCGCCGCGGTCGTGTCGGTCCACAGGGCGGGGTCGCTCGGATCGTCGAAGGTGTCGACGTAGACGACGAACAGCGACACCTCGGCGCGGTCATACAGCTCGTCGAGGGCGCTCTCGATTTGGGCCGTGCCGCCGAGCACGCCGGCTTCATCGACGACGTACGCGCCGGCAAAGTCGACGGGCGGTTCGGCGAATGCCGCGGTCGGAGTCATCACGACCAGCGCTGCCCCCGCGATCGCGGCTGCTGCGGTCGACATCGGTCGCATGCGGGCTCCTCCCGGGCGACCTACGCCGACCCGTGCTCGGCCGTCCGGACGGCCACGCCCGAATCCTATCGAGGCCAAGTGTCTGCTAGGGAGGTCGTTTGACCCGGAGCTCAGACGATCTCGAGTGGCAGAGGCGGTCCGGTTGCGACGACGTTCAGGCCGGTCTCGGTCGCGACGACAACTACAGCGCGGAGCTCGTAGTCGCCCCGAGGCGCGGGAGGAAGCGCACTGTCGGGATCGTCCATCACCAGGTCATCCTCGGTGCCGCAGATCACTCGGTCGAAGGATGTCTCGAACGTCATCGACTCGCCGGGGTCGAGATCGACGACCTGAGCGCTGGCGTCCTGAACCGCGTAAGAGTGCCAGACGACGATGCCGTCGCGCGCGAGACTGACATAGGGCGCGGAACCGGTGGTTCCGACGATGCGATCCGGTCCGGCGTTGCGCAGAGTCACGGAGACGGGGATGCGCTCTTCGGGCCCGAGAGTCGTCGGGATCGTGATCTCAAGGGCGAGAGCGTCGGCACCGACCGGGTCGGTGACCGGAGCGCCGCAAGCGTCCGGCATCCATCGCAGTGCGTCTTCGTCGGCATAAGGTGCCGTCGCCGACTCTTCGCTGCCGGCGGCGGCATCCTCAGCGGTCATCAGTGCTGCCTGGTCGACTCGGGGAATCGAGACGACGACGGCGGTGCCGAGCACCCCGACGAGCGCGACGGACCCGAGGGCTTGTGCGGCGATCACCCGCGGACGACGGCGGCGCCGGGTGCGGCTCAGTACGGTGTCGAGGTCGATCTCGCCACGCCCTTCCGGATCGGGACCCCTCAGCAGGTCGCGGAGGTCAGATTCGGTGGCCACGAGAGGCCTCCTTTCGCGACACCACGTGATGAGAAGCGCGTGGGGTCAACCGGTCTTCGGCGGTGCCGTCGTCGGCGAGCGAGATCGCCATCTTGGCGAGACCGTCGCTGAGGTACCGCTTCACGGCACCCGAGCTGATGCCGAGCGTTTCGGCGATGTCGTCGACCTTGAGGTCGTCGTAATAGCGCAGTACGAGGCAGGCGCGTTCTCGCGGGGTGAGTTTGCGCAGCTCCTCGTGCAGGTCGAGCCGGGCTTCGGTAGCGCCCGCGGGGGAGTCCTGTTCGTCGGGGCGATACTCGAGCGGTGCGATCCGGCGCCACCGGGTCGTGCGGCGTCCGCCGTCCAGGTGGCCGTTGAGGATGGCGCGCCGTACGTAGGCTTCGGCGCTCTCGACGCTGAAGCCGTTGCGCAACCGCCCGAAGGTGCGCACGAGGGCGTCTTGCACGAGATCGGCGGCGTCATCCCGGCTGCCGCACAACAGCGTGGCGTAACGCAGCAGTGCCTCACCGCGCTGGGCCACCAGCTCGGTCACGACGCCTTCCCAGGCTGCCGCAGCGCGCATCCGCACACCTCCCTCTACCTACTGAGACGCTCGAGGTATCCCAAATGGTTGGGTTCTCGGCGTGAGATATCCCAGATGGGATAACTCAACCCCAGAAAAGGGAACGGCGCGCCGCCAGCGAGGTCGGCGCGCCGTCGGTCCGGTGCGAGAAAGGGTCAGGACTGCGCGGCCTGCATCCGCGAGCGGAGCTCCTCGAGTTGGGTGGTGACAGCGGCGGGGACTCGGCCGTCGAAGGTGTCGAAAAAGGTGGCGGCGTCGTCCGCTTCTTCCAGGTGCGCGGCGGGGTCGATCGAGAACAGCTCGGCCCAGTCGGCATCCGGAACTCCGGCGGCGGCGTAATCGATCGCACCGGGTGCGGGCAGCCAACCGACGGGGCTCTCGACCGCGGCGGCGGTGCCTTCGACGCGTTCGAGAATCCAGGCGAGCACGCGGCCGTTCTCGCCGAATCCGGGCCACAGCCAGCGGCCGTCGTCGCCCTTGCGGAACCAGTTGACCTGGAAGATCCGCGGAACTCCGCCGGTCTTGCGCAGGCTGTCGCCGACGGCGAGCCAGTTCTGCCAGTGGTCGGCCATGTTGTAGCCGCAGAACGGGAGCATCGCGAACGGGTCGCGTCGCAGTTCCCCGACTTTGCCCTCGGCGGCCGCCGTGCGCTCGGACGAGATCGTGGCGCCCAAAAAGACGCCGTGTTCCCATCCGCGTGCCTCCGCCACCAGTGGCACGTTGGTGGCACGCCGGCCGCCGAAGATGATCGCGTCGATGACGACGCCCCGCGGGTCTTCCCAGTCGTCCGAGATGGACGGGCACTGGGATGCGGCCACGGTGAACCGGGAGTTCGGGTGGGCGGCAGGTACGCCCGAAGCGGGGGACCAGTGTCGGCCGGTCCAGTCAACGAGGTCGTCGGGCGGGGTGTCGGTGAGACCCTCCCACCAGACGTCGCCGTCGGATCGCAGCGCGACGTTGGTGAAGATCGTGTTGCCCCAGATGGTCTCGACCGCGGTGGCGTTCGTCGACACGCCCGTGCCCGGGGCGACGCCGAAGAAGCCGGCTTCCGGGTTGATGGCGCGCAGGGTGCCATCGGCGCCGGGCGCCAGCCAGGCGATGTCGTCGCCGATCGTCTCGACGGTCCAGCCGGGGATGGTGGGCTTGAGCATCGCGAAGTTGGTCTTGCCGCACGCGCTTGGGAACGCCGCGGCGACGTGGAAGACGCGACCCTTCGGGTTGGTCACCTTGAGCAGCAGCATGTGCTCGGCGAGCCAACCCTCGTCACGCCCGATCACCGAGGCGATGCGCAGTGCGAAGGACTTCTTGCCGAGCAGCGCGTTGCCGCCGTAGCCGGAGCCGAACGACCAGATCTCCCGGGTCTCGGGGAAGTGCGAGATGTACTTGGTGGCGTTGCACGGCCAGGCAACGTCGGGCTCGCCGGGGGAGAGCGGGGCGCCGACCGTGTGCGCGGCGGGAACCCACTCGGTGTCGGGGCCGATCTGAGCGAGGGCTTCGCGGCCCATCCGCGTCATGATGCCCATGCTCACGACGACGTACGGCGAGTCGGTGACCTGCACTCCGAGGCGGGCGAGCGGGCTACCGAGCGGGCCCATCGAGAACGGAACCACGTACATCGTGCGTCCGGTCATCGAGCCGGCGAACACGCCTTCGAGTTCGGAGCGCATCGATACGGGGTCGGCCCAGTTGTTGGTCGGGCCGGCATCGGATTCGTCGACCGAGCAGATGAAGGTGCGGGATTCGACGCGAGCGACGTCATCGGGGTTGCTGCGTGCCAGGAAGCTGTAGGGCCGGTGGTCGGCGTTGAGCCGGATGAGGGTGCCCTGGTCGACCATGCCGCGGATGAGTTCGTCGGCTTCGCGGCGCGACCCATCGCACCAGACGACGGTGTCGGGGGTCGTCAGGTGGGCCATCTTCTCGACCTAGGCGATGACGCGCGGGTCGGTGTCGTCGGGTGGCAGTGCCCAGGTCGCGTCGTGAACCGGGATCTGGTCGACGACATCCGATTCGTCGCCGAGGGGTCGTGTGCCGGTGGTCAACGTCACGGTGGGCTCCCTCGCTGGGTGGTAGTTGTTCAAGAACTGCCTTCTGTAACCACTGTGCGCGCCCACGCGAGTTCTGGCCGACCAAATCGGGTGAAAGAAGCCCCGTTCTTTCCGTATGCTTCATTTTGTGAAAGATCTGGTGACTCTGGGACAACGGATGCGGCATTTCCGCACCGAGGCGGGCCTGACGCTCGAACAGCTCGGCGCCGACGTGGGGGTGGCGGGGAGCCAACTCTCGCTCATGGAGAACGGGCGCCGTGAACCCCGCCTGTCGCTGCTCGGGGCGATCGCTGCCCGCCTCGGCATCGAGCTCTCCGAGCTACTCGACGACTCCGCTCCCACGGAGCGCGCCGGTCTCGAGATCGAACTCGACCGCGCACAGAGCAGCCCGGTCTACGCCCAACTCGGCCTCCCGCTCGTGCGCGCCGGGAAGGGGATGTCCGACGAGACCCTGCGCGCCCTCGTCGGCATGCACCGGGAACTCGCGCGCCGGTCGCGGGAAGCGATCGCCACCCCGGAGGAGGCGCGCCGCGCGAACACCGAGTTGCGAGCCCGGATGCGCGAACGCGACAACCACATGGCCGAGATCGACGACCTCGTCGAGGAGGCGCTGCGGGGTGTCGGGCACTCGACCGGCGCGCTCACCCACCGCTCGGTGAGCCTCATGGCGGAACGGATGGGGTTCGAGCTGGTTTACGTCGGCGACCTCCCGCACTCGGCCCGTTCGGTGACCGATCTCGAGAACGGCAGGATCTACCTCCCGCCCGCGTCGATCCCCGGCGGTCACGGTCTGCGCTCGATGGCGCTGCAGGCGATCGCGCACCGCATCCTCGGCCACCAGGCACCCAACGATTACGCCGAGTTTCTGCAGCAGCGGTTGGAGATCAACTACTTCGCGGCGGCGGCGCTCATGCCCCGCACGCAGGCGGTCAACTTCCTGCTACAGGCGAAGAGCGACAAGGACATCGCGCTCGAAGACTTCCGGGATGCTTTCGGCGTCACTCACGAGGCGGCGGCGCTGCGGTTCACCAACCTCGCCACCGCCCACCTCGACATGCGGGTGCACTTTCTGCGGGTCGGCGGCGACGGCGCGATCTCGAAGGCGTACGAGAACGACGGCCTACCCGTGCCGATGGATGTCACCGGATCGGTCGAAGGCGAGATCGTCTGCCGGTACTGGAGCGCGCGCCGGGCCTTCGTGCGCACCAACCGCACGACGGAGTTCTACCAGTACACGGATACGCCCAGTGGCACGTTCTTCGAGTCGACCCAGATCGGCACGAGCGCCGCGAACGACGAGTTCTCGATCACGATCGGGGTGCCATTCGACGACGCGAAGTTCTTCCGGGGTCGCGAGACGACGCGACGCGAGCAGTCCCGGTGCCCCGATGCGAGCTGCTGCCGTCGGCCCCCCGCCGACCTCGCCGCCCACTGGTCGGGTAAGGCCTGGTCGAGCGCCAAGGTGCACGCCCACATCTTTTCCCCTCTGCCGTCGGGCACCTTCCCGGGTGTCGACGACCGCGAGCTCTACGAGTTTCTGGAGTCCCACGCCTCCAGCTGAGCCGCCTCCACCCCCGCGGCGGTCAGCCACCGGGTCGGGTCGCCGAGGGCGGCTTCCGTCGATCCCGCGAGTGACGCGAGAGAGATGGATGCCACCGGCCGACCGTCAGGCAGCCGCGGCTCGGTCGCCACGCGCCCCGCGATCACGATCATGCGGGTGCCGTTCTCGTGGGCAAGGCGCAGGGCGTGGCCGACGACTTTCCCGGTATAGGAGGTGTCATCGAACGAGCCCTCTCCGGTGATCAGGATGTCGGCATCCCGAATCGTCTCGGTCAGATCGGTGAGCGCGGCGATCGCGGCGGCGCCCGGCTCGATGCGCGCACCCCACGCGGCGAGGAAGCCGAACGCCGTGCCGCCCGCCGCGCCGACTCCCGGGGTTGCCGGGTCGGTACGGAAACCCGCCGCGAAGGCGCGCAGGCGTTCCTCGAGTACCGCGATGTCGGTCGGGGTCGCGCCCTTCTGCGGGCCGAAGACGGCGGCGGCGCCCATCGGCCCGAGCAGGGGAGCGGTTACGTCGGTGAGCAGGGTCACGCCGCCCACGGGGGCGCCTCGATCACCGAGCACCGCGAGCGCCCCTGCGCCGCCGTCGGTCGACGCAGAGCCGCCGAGCGCGATCACGAGCGTCGTCGCGCCGACGTCGAGTGCGGCAACGATCACCTCGCCGAGGCCGCGAGTCGTCGCGCCGAGCGGGTCGGGCGCGGCCATGAGTGCGAGTCCCGCCATCTGGGCCAGTTCGACAACGGCCGTACCATCGGGTAACTCGAGCCAGACGCCGGGAACCGGTCGACCGTCGGGTCCGGTGACCATCCCCGCCGACCGGCGCACGGCATCCGGGGTCGATGCCTCGATCGCGTCGAGGGTGCCCTCGCCGCCGTCGGCCTGGGGGAGCAGCACGAGGCTATCCCCGGGCCGCACCGAGCGCCATCCGTCGGCGATCGCAGCGGCGCAGTCAGGGGCCGAGATCGAACCTTTGAAGGAGTCCGGGGCGATGACGACGCGCACGCGACCTCCCCGAAAAAGGAGTGCCCCCGACACGATTCGAACGTGCGACCTCTTCCTCCGGAGGGAAGCGCTCTATCCACTGAGCTACGGGGGCGCGGCGCCTTTAGGTTAGCAGCATGACTTTGAGCCCCCCGCGTCGTGAAGTCGGGTCTAGCCTCGTCATCCAGGTCGCCGATCCGACTGCATTCGTGCTCGCGGTCGCTGTCGCCGAAGGGGTTCCGACGACCGTCGAGAACCTTCGCGTGCGACTCGACGGGGAGCCGATCGTGCAGCGCGAGACGACCGACGCGCACGGCACCCGATTGCACCTCTTCGAGACCGGCCCCGGCATCCTGAGCGTCGACTACGCCGCAACCGTCGTGGGCCGAGCCGCTCCGGCCCCGGTCGTCGAGCGCGACCTGGTGACCTACCTGCGGCCCAGCCGGTACGTGCAGTCCGACAGCCTGACTGACCGCGCGCGCGACCAGTTCGCCGGCCTTGAGGGTCGCGGCCTACTCGCCGCCGTCGAGGAGTGGGTGTACACGAACCTCCGCTACGACGGCGCCGCGACCAGCCCGACCGGTGGGGCCGTCGAAACCCTCGCGACCGGCGCCGGCGTGTGCCGCGACTTCGCCAACGTCACGGCGGCCTTCCTCCGCGCCCTTGACGTACCGGCTCGTCTCGTCTCGGTCTACGCCCCCGAGCTTGAGCCGCGTGACTTCCACGCCGTCGTCGAAGCGTGCATCGAGCAGCGCTGGGTCGTCGTCGACTCCACGCGGCTCGCCCCGCGATCGGGGCTCGTGCGCATCGCCACAGGCCGCGACTCGGCCGATACTGCGTTCCTGACGAACACCCTCGCGGATGTCGAACTGCTCAGCATCGACGTGCGGGCGAGCGGTGAGGATGTCGTCGCCGACGACCTTTCGGACGTCGTGGTTCTCGGGTGAGCAGCGAAACTCGCCGCAGTTATAGCGCGGCGA
>NZ_JANMSQ010000331.1:0-16942 GCF_031389465.1 Pseudolysinimonas sp. | reverse complement strand
CATGCGACTCGCCGTGCACCGGTCCGGATCGGGACCTCGCGCGGCCGTGCTCATCCACGGAATGATGTCGGACCACCGCGCGTGGCACCGGGTCGCGGCCGAGCTTCAGGGCGACGGCTATCGCGTCATCGCGGTCGACCTGGCCGGGCACGGGGCGAGCCCGCGATCCCGACGGTATTCACCGCGCCGATGGGCTGCCGACGTCGTGGAGACGCTCGAAGCCGAACTCGACGGGCCGCCTGAGCTCCTGATGGGGCACTCCCTCGGCGCCCTGGTCGCGAGTCTCGTCGCCGAGCGGTTCGCGCCGCGGGTCGCCATCTATGTCGACCCCGCGTTCGCCTTTCCGCGCGGAGTGCGTGGGGTCGCGCTCAAGGCGATGTTCACCGTTTCGCCGCGGCCCGGTGCGTGGGTGCTGCGACGGCTCAATCCGGGATGGACGACTGCCGACGTCGAACTCGAAGTCGCGACGTTGCGGGTGTGGGACAAGCGCACGATCCTCGGCTTCGTGAACACTCGCCCTCTGGTGCCGCCGCTCAAGCTCGTCGCGCCGTCGCTCGTCATCCTTGCGGAACGGAGCCTGCTGATTTCTCGAGCTGTGGCCGAGAGCCTGCGACAGAGCGGCATGACGGTGACGACCATCGCCGGATCGGGCCACACCGTCTTCCGCGACGACCACGCCGGATTCATGCACCTCGTGCGCGGATGGGTCACCCGCCACACTTCGCTGCCGGTGGGCCACACGCTGCCGGTGGGTTAGACCGACCGCAGAACCGCGACGATCTTGCCGAGGATCTCGGCGTCATCGCCGACGATCGGCTCGAACGCCGAGTTGCGTGGCAACAGCCAGACGTGTCCGTCGCGCTGCCGGAAGACCTTCACCGTCGCCTCGCCGTCGAGCATCGCCGCGACGATCTCGCCGTTCTCGGCACTCTTCTGCTGACGCACGACGACCCAGTCGCCGTCGCAGATCGCAGCGTCGATCATCGACTCGCCGACGACCTTGAGCATGAAGAGGTCGCCTTTACCGACGAGCTGGCGGGGGAGCGGGAACACCTCGTCGACCTGTTGGTCGGCGGTGATCGGGATGCCGGCGGCGATGCGTCCGACGAGCGGCACCATCGCGGCGTCGCCGACGGGGATTCCGGAGTCCGACGACTCGGTGCCCGGCAGTTCGATGAGTACTTCGAGCGCTCGCGGTCGGTTCGGGTCGCGGCGCAGGTAGCCCGAGAGTTCCAGCTGGGTCAGCTGGTGGGTGACGCTCGACAGCGATGAGAGCCCGACGGCATCGCCGATCTCGCGCATGCTCGGCGGATACCCACGGGATGCGACAGAGCGCTGGATCATCTCGAGGATCGCGGTCTGCTTCTCGCTCAGCGAGGTGCGACGGCGCGTGCTGTTTCCAGAAGCGGTCTGGCGCTCCAGAGCGGCGTCTTGGTCCTGCGTGTCGTCCACGGTTTCCTCCTCGTGTTGCCGGTTCGGCGCCGATGTCGGTGGTCGGTGGTCGAATCATCCCGGCGATCGAAACTGTATCCGGTCACGGTCGCTCCAGCAAACATTCGTTCGAGTGTGTCGCCGAATCCATCGAGAAATCGAGCGGATGAGGTTGAACATATGTTCGATCGAAGGTATGTTCGGAACACAGATTCGCTTCCGGAGCCCCCGGCCCGGCCGCCAGGGGTTCCGGAAGCGGGACTACCGCCCGAAAGTTGGACCACCGCCCGAAAGCCAGGAGGACGAGATGACCGCAGTAGTGAGCTACCTGCCGACGCACGGCTTCCGTCCGGTGCAGCCCCCCGCCGCGCCGCGACTGCGCCTCAGCCGTCGCGGTCGCGTCGTCATTTCGGCCCTCGCAGCCATCCCGCTCGTGATCGCCGCGCTTGTCTTTGGACTCGGTGCCGGGGGAGCGGTGGCCACGCACGGCGCGGCCGGCGACTCGCTCACCTGGGTCACGGTCGATGGCGGTCAGTCCCTGTGGGATCTCGCTGCTGAGATCGCTCCGACCGAAGATCCGCGCGAGTTCGCCGCTCAGGTCGCAGCATTCAACCAACTTGACTCGACGGTGATCCAGCCGGGCCAAGAGCTCGCGATCCCACCCCAGTACTCGCCGTAGGGGCTCGCGAGGCTCAGTAGACTCCCGCGAGTGGTATCCCTCTCCGACCTTCCGCTGCGCGACGATCTCCGAGGAGCAAGCCCGTATGGGGCTCCGCAGGATGCCGTCCGCTACGCGCTGAACGTCAACGAGAACACCCACCCCATTCCCGAGGGCGTGGCGCGTGACATCGTCGAGTCGCTCGCCCACGCGGTGATCGGGGCCAACCGCTACCCCGATCGCGAGTTCGCCGAACTGCGGGGGGCGTTCGCCGGCTACCTCGGCCACGGGCTCGACGCGAGCCAGATCTGGGCGGCGAATGGGTCGAACGAGATCATCCAGCACGTGTTGCAGGCGTTCGGTGGACCGGGTCGCAGCGTGCTCGGCTTCCCGCCCACCTACTCGATGCACCCGATCATCGCGGCCGGTACCGGTACCGAGTGGGTCACCGCCGAACGGGATGCCGGATTCGTCATCAGCCCCGAGACGGCCGTCGCGGCGGTCGAGCGTACCGACCCCGACCTGGTGTTCCTCTGCGCGCCGAACAACCCGACCGGAACCCCGTTGTCGATCGAGGTGATCGAGGCCGTCTACTCGGCATCACGCGGGATGGTGTTCGTCGATGAGGCGTACGCGGAGTTCATGCCCGACGAGGTGCCGAGCGCCCTCACTCTGCTGCCCGGTCGTGAGCGCCTCATCGTGTCGCGCACGATGAGCAAGGCGTTCGCGTTCGCCGGGGTGCGGGTCGGCTACCTCGCTGCCGACGCCGCGGTGACCGACGCGCTCCGGCTCGTGCGGCTGCCGTACCACCTCTCCGCGCTCACCCAGGCAGCGGCCCTCGCCGCCCTTCGTCACGCGCCCGAGATGCTCGCCATGGTCGATGACATCCGCGGTCAACGCGACCGGCTGCTCACCGAGCTTCCGGTGCTCGGCTATCGGGCCCACGAGAGCCAGGCGAACTTCGTGTTGTTCGACGGGGTCGCCGACCCGGGAGCCACGTTCCGCGCGCTGCGCGAGCGCGACATCCTGATTCGGGATGTCGGTCTGCCCGGCGCGCTTCGCGTGACTGCCGGCACCGAGGATGAGACCTCGTATTTCCTCGGCGCGCTGGCGGCCCTGGGACAAGGTGGCGCTCGGTAGGTGGAGCGATAGGGCGAGGGCGCTTTCGCGCCGTCGCCGCGACCCCAGCGCCGACGGCCGTCTCGGCCGTCGGTCACTAGGCTGGCCACATGGCTTCCCGCACCGCCGGCTCCTCACGACGAGCCAGCCTTTCGCGCCAGACGAGCGAGTCGTCGATCGAGCTCAGCCTCGACCTCGACGGCACGGGCACGTCGAGCATCGACACAACTGTGCCGTTCTTCGACCACCTGCTGACGGCGTTCAGCAAGCACTCGCTCGTCGACCTGACCGTGAAAGCGTCGGGCGACACCGACATCGACGTGCACCACACCGTCGAAGACACCGCCATCGTGCTCGGGCAGGCCATCAAGCAGGCGCTCGGCGACAAGGCGGGCATCGGCCGCTACGGCGACGCGCTCGTGCCCCTCGATGAGGCGCTCGCCCAGGCGGTCGTGGATGTCTCCGGACGTCCGTACCTCGTACACAGCGGCGAACCGACCGGTTTTGCGCACCACCTGATCGGCGGTCACTTCACCGGCTCGATGGTGCGGCACGTCTTCGAGGCGATCGCGTTCAACGCAGCGCTCACGATGCACATCACCGTGATCGCGGGCCGCGATCCGCACCACATCGCGGAGGCGGAGTTCAAGGCGTTTGCGCGCGCGTTCCGCAAGGCGGTCGAACCCGACGCGCGGGTGACCGGCATTCCGTCGACGAAGGGCGCGCTGTAGCCGTGGCAGCCCAGAAGTCTGTAGTCGTCCTCGACTACGGCTCCGGCAACGTGCACTCCGCCGCGAAGGCGCTCGAACGTGCCGGCGCTGCGGTCGAACTCACCGCCGACCGGCAGCGGGTGATGGATGCCGACGGCCTTCTGGTGCCCGGAGTCGGGGCGTTCGCCGCCGTGATGGCTGCGCTGAACGACGTACGGGGCGGCGAACTCATCGAGCGCAGGCTCGCGGGCGGTCGCCCGGTTCTCGGGATCTGCGTCGGGATGCAGGTGCTCTTCGACCGCGGTGTCGAGCGGGGCGTCGACACCGAGGGCCTCGGTGAATGGCCCGGGGTCGTCGACGAACTGAAGGCACCCGTGTTGCCGCACATGGGGTGGAACACCGTCGACGCCGCGGACGACTCGGTGCTGTTCGACGGGATCCGCGACGAACGCTTCTACTTCGTGCACTCCTACGCTGCACGAAATTGGACCCTCGAGCCGTACGGGGCGTTCGCGCAGCCGCGGGTCACCTGGGCCGACCACGGTGGCCGGTTCGTGGCTGCTGCCGAAAACGGTCCACTCTCGGCCACGCAGTTCCACCCGGAGAAGTCGGGGGAGCCCGGCATCCGCATGCTCTCGAACTGGATCGGCACGCTGTGACGAGACGACTGGCTAGAGCGAGTACGCTTTCGACCTTGTGACCGAGTTCAACTCCGCTCCCAAGCTCACCCTGCTTCCCGCCGTCGACGTCGCCGACGGCAAGGCCGTTCGACTCACCCAGGGGGCGGCGGGCAGCGAGACCAGCTACGGCGACCCGGTCGAAGCCGCCGACAACTGGGCAAGCCAGGGTGCCGAGTGGATCCACCTCGTCGACCTGGATGCCGCCTTCGGCCGAGGCAACAACACCGCAGTCATCCGCAAGGTGATCAAGAACACTCCCCGCCGGGTCAACATCGAACTCTCCGGCGGCATCCGTGATGACGCGACGCTCGAGGCGGCGCTGGCGACCGGAGCGAAACGCATCAACCTCGGTACCGCCGCCCTGGAGAACCCGGAGTGGGCCGCCCATGTGATCGCCGAGTACGGCGAGGCGATCGCCGTCGGTCTCGACGTGCGCGGCACGACCCTCGCAGCGCGCGGCTGGACCCAGGAGGGCGGTGACCTCTGGCAGGTGATGGAGCGCCTCGAGGCGGCCGGCTGCTCGCGGTACGTCGTCACCGACGTGACGAAGGACGGCACCCTCAAGGGACCCAACCTCGACCTGCTGGCCCAGGTCTGCGCCCGCACCGACAAGCCGGTCATCGCATCGGGCGGCGTGGCCGACCTCGACGACATCGCCGAGCTGCGTGCACTCGTTCCGCAGGGGCTCGAGGGCGCGATCGTCGGCAAGGCGCTCTATGCCGGCGCATTCACCCTCGCCGAAGCGCTCGACGTCGCAGGCGACTGAGCCTCCTCGTGGCCCACGCCGACTCCGCCGGCATCCCGTTCGACGGGCGCGAGTTCCACGCGAACGCATCCGCGGATGACGATGGCTCGGCCGACGCGCGCCTCGTCGAGGCGGTGCTGCGGTTCCGTGCGCGTGAGCTGGGGATACCCGAGGTCGTCGCCGCACTCGGCACGGCTCGGCTGCTCGTTCCCCTCGTGACCGATCGCGGCGACGAGGGGATCGGCGCACACGGGCAGCTCGTCGACAAGACGCAAGAACTCGCCCTCGTCACGGTCGCCGGGCCGGACGGGCGCAGCGTGCTCCCGGTGTTCTCATCGGTCGACGCCATGCGGCACTGGAACCCGCTCGCGCGGCCCATCCCGGTGGCCGCACCGCGGGCGGCCCTCGCGGCCGCCGCCGACGAGGTGGGGGCGATCGTGCTCGACCCCGGCTCGCCGACCGAGTTCGCGCTGCGCCGAACCGCGTTCGAAGCACTCTCGACGGGGGCCACCTTCATCCCGTGCTTCACCGACGAGCGGGTGCTCGACGCGTTCCTGGCGGCGACCGTGGGGGAGCCGGCGGTGCGTGCCGTGCAACTCGCCCCCGGCGACCCGGACGCTCGGCTCGCCGGCCCGGAGCTGCTGGTGCAGCTCGCGCTCGAGGGTGGACTCGATCGGGCCGAATTGGATGTCCTACTGGTGCGACTCGGCGACGCCTGGGCGGCATCCCCCGTCATCCTCGACCGCGTCGACTCGATCGCCGTGCGCCTCGAGTCGCTCTAGCCGGTCTCATCGATGACGACGCCACGGAGTCTGACTACGCTCGGACGCATGGCAGTTCGGAGCGCCCTCGCCGCCGCGACCGATCTCGACGCCGTGCTCGTCGGGCGATGGGTTCCGCCGCCCGCGGTACGACGGGCCGCCACCCCGTGCGCGCTGGTTCTCGCAGCGGCGCTCGCTCTGCTCCCGCTCGCGCTCGGGTCGGGGTCGCTCGTCTTCGGCCTGCTCGTCGGGGGCGTCCTCGCGGCGGGCGCCGTGGGAATCTTCGTGTTCGTGATGTCGTGGCAGGCCGGGTCGCGGCTGATCGGCTACTCGCCGCGAGGTGTCTTCCTGCCGGACATCGCCGAGGTGGTGCGCTGGGACCGGATTGTGCGGGTGCACACCGGGGCTTCCACCTCCCGCAGCAGGGTCATCTCGATCGAGCTCTCCGACGTGGGTCGCATGGAGGTGGCTGTGCCGAGCACCATCACCGAGCCGGAGTATCGGGCATTCCTGGGTGCACTCGCGGGCGAGGCCGAGGCGCGGAACGTCCCGATGTCCTAGTTGACCGGGCCGGTGTACTTTTCGCCGGCGCCCTGACCGATCGGGTCGGGGATGGCGGAAGCTTCGCGGAACGCGAGTTGCACCGAGCGCAGCCCATCCCGCAAGGGTCGGGCGTGCACGTCGGCGAGGTGAGGGGCGGCTGCGGTCACCAACCCGGCGAGGGCGTCGATGAGTTTGCGGGCCTCGTCGAGGTCGACGCGCGGGTCGTCTTCCGCGAGCCCGCACTGCACGGCGGCGGCGGAGAGCAGATGCACGGCGACGGTGTTGATCACTTCAACCGCGGGAACCTCCGCGATGTCGCGGATCTCCGGCTCGACACTGGGTTGATCGAACGCGACGGGTGCCTCGTCGATGGTGCGGCCGAAAGCGTCAAGTGCCAAGTGCGGGGTCCTCTGCTATTCTCATACGGGCTCCGGGGCCATCTCCCCGGTAACGAAGCGGAGAATCCTCCCACCCGCCAACCGTTCCTAGGTTATCGGGTCGAATTTCACTCCGCCGGTCGTCGCGAGACGTTCGGTAGTCAGGGTGAGTGCGGAACGCTGTGACAGCAGCAGCGCCGTGTGGATGCTTCCTTCGTGTTCGACCAGCGAAAGGAACCCACTAATCAGCGATCCCAGAACGAACGACCGGATCCGCGTGCCCCAGGTTCGCCTGGTCGGCCCGGCAGGAGAACAGGTCGGCGTCGTCCGCATCGAAGACGCTCTGCGTCTCGCGCAGGAGGCCGACTTGGATCTGGTCGAGGTTGCACCCGACGCGACACCGCCCGTGGTGAAGATCATGGACTACGGCAAGTTCAAGTACGAACAGGCCCAGAAGCTCAAGGAAGCCCGGCGCAACCAGGCGAACACGATCCTCAAGGAAGTTCGTTTCCGCCTCAAGATCGACAAGCACGACTACGAAACCAAGCGCAAGCGGGCTGAGGGGTTCCTCCAGTCCGGCGACAAGGTGAAGGCCATGATCCTCTTCCGCGGTCGGGAGCAGTCCCGTCCGGAGCAGGGTGTGCGTCTTCTCCAGCGCTTCGCCGAGGATGTCGCAGAGTTTGGCACCGTCGAGTCCACCCCGACCATCGACGGTCGCAACATGGTCATGGTGATCGGCCCGCTGAAGAGCAAGGTCGACGCGAAGGCCGAAGCCCTGGCCAAGAAGGCCGAAAGCAAGCCCCAGCGCACAGAAACTGCGCCCCAAGAAGAGGAAACCAGCAATGCCTAAGCAGAAGACGCACTCCGGTGCGAAGAAGCGTTTCAAGATCACCGGCAGCGGCAAGGTCATGAAGCAGGGCGCGGGCATGCGCCACAACCTCGAGGGCAAGTCCTCGAAACTGACCCGCCGCCTGAACCAGGAAGTCGTCCTCGCCCCGCAGGACGCCAAGGTCATCAAGAAGCTTCTGGGCAAGTAAGCCCACTCGGATTTTGGCTCACAGAGCCGGACAAGGACAGAACAAATGGCACGTGTAAAGAGGGCGGTCAATGCCGCCAAGAAGCGCCGCACGATTCTCGAGCGCGCAGAGGGCTACCGCGGTCAGCGGTCGCGCCTCTACCGCAAGGCGAAGGAGCAGGTCACCCACTCGCTCGTCTACGCCTACCGCGACCGTCGCGCGAAGAAGGGCGAGTTCCGTCGCCTCTGGATTCAGCGCATCAACGCCGCGGCTCGCACGAACGGTCTGACGTACAACCGCCTCATCCAGGGCCTCGGCCTCGCGGGTGTCGAGGTCGACCGTCGCATCCTCGCCGAGCTGGCGGTCAACGAGCCCGCCGCTTTCGCGGGTCTCGTCGAGGTCGCCAAGAAGGCTCTGCCGTCGGACGTCAACGCCCCCGCCGCGTAACCTTCTCCGTCGCGCTTAGATGGATCCAGGTGAGGAGGGACCCCAATCAACGGGGGTCCCTCCTCACGCTTTCGGGTCCATCCGCTGCGGCGTTTCGAGGCGCACGCGAGCCTTCACCTCGCATTCACCCGGCGCACGTAGCCTGAAGGCATGATCGACAATCCGCGGTCGCCGCGGGTGCGAGCCGTTGCGAAGCTCGCGAAGCGCCATGCACGAGCCGACACGGGGGTGTTCCTCGTCGAGGGCCCCCAAGCCGTTGCGGAGGCTCTCGCCTTCCGTGCCGAGTTGCTTGTCGACATCTTCATCACCCGGTCGGCCCGCGATCGACTCACCGACATCGTGCAGGCGGCGACGGATCGCGGCATCGATGTCGTGCTCGTATCGGATGCCGTGCTCGACACGATGGCCGACACGGTGACCCCACAGGGGGTTCTGGCCACCTGCCGGCAGTTTCCGATCTCGATCTCCGATCTTCTCGGGTCGCGGCCTCGCCTGATCGCGGTGCTCGAAGAGGTGCGCGACCCCGGCAATGCCGGAACGATCATCCGTGCCGCGGATGCCGCCGGCGCCGACGGGGTGATTTTCACCGGCAAAAGCGTGGATGCCTACAACCCCAAGGTCGTGCGTTCGACGACGGGTTCGCTCTTCCACGTGCCGGTCGCGCAGAACGGAACCCTCGACGAAGCTCTCGCTGCCGTGCGGGGTGCCGGAATGCAGGTTCTCGCCGCCGACGTGAAGGGCGCGGATCTTCCGCGCGTGCGCGACATCCTCGGCGCGCCGACGGCCTGGGTGTTCGGGAACGAGGCTCACGGCCTCCCCGACGAGCTGCTGCGCCTTGCCGACCGGGTGGTGAAGGTACCGATCTACGGACACGCCGAGTCGCTCAATCTCGCGACGGCGGCATCCGTGTGCCTCTACGAGTCGGCGTTCGCGCAGCGGGCGGGCCAGTAAGCTCGCACTTCGTGTCCGAGATCACCGAAGCCGCCGTCACCCAGGCTGTTGACTCAGCACTCGCGGCGATCACGGCCGCCGGGGATTCAGCCGCGCTGAAGGCCGCCCGGGCAGCCCACACCGCTGACGGCAGCCCGCTCGCGAAGCTCAATGCGTCGATGCGCGAGGTGCCCGCCGACCAGAAGGCCGCCGCGGGAAAACTTGTCGGGGAAGCCCGCGCGCGGGTGAACGCGGCGCTCGCCGAGGCTGAGGGCCGCATCCTCGCCGCCGAGGAAGAGGCTCAGCTCGCGGCTGAGGCTCTCGACGTCACCGCGGTACCCTCGCGCAGGCGGCTCGGCGCTCGGCATCCGCTGTCGCTTCTGATGGAGCAGATGGGCGACATCTTCATCGGCATGGGCTGGGAGGTCGCGGAAGGCCCCGAGCTCGAGCACGCCTGGTTCAACTTCGACGCCCTCAACATCGACCCCGATCACCCGGCGCGCGGCGAGCAGGACACCTTCTACGTCGAGCCCGCCGACCGGAACCTGGTACTGCGCAGCCAGACCTCGAACGTGCAGATCCGGTCGCTGCTCGACCGCCCGCTGCCGCTCTACGTGGTTGCGCCCGGCAAGGTGTTCCGCAAAGACGAGCTGGATGCCACCCACACTCCGGTCTTCCACCAGATCGAGGGCATCGCGATCGACCGCGGCCTGACGATGGCGCACCTGCGCGGCACCCTTGAGCACCTCGCCCGGGCGATGTTCGGGCAGGGTGCGCAGATCCGCCTGCGCCCGAACTACTTTCCGTTCACCGAGCCGAGCGCCGAGATGGATGTCTGGCAGCCGAACGCCAAGGGTGGCGCGCGCTGGGTGGAGTGGGGTGGCTGCGGCATGGTCAACCCCAACGTGTTGCGTTCGGCAGGGGTCGACCCGACCGAGTATCAAGGGTTCGCGTTCGGCATGGGAATCGAGCGCACCCTCCAGTTCCGCAACGAGATGAACGACATGCGCGACATGGTCGAAGGCGATGTGCGGTTCTCGCAGCAGTTCGGGATGGTGGTGTAGCCGTGCGCATCCCGATTTCGTGGCTCGGCGAGTGGGTCGATCTGCCGCCCGAGGTGACGCTGGAGCACCTGCACGCGGCGCTCGTGAAGGTGGGCTTCGAGGAAGAAGACGTTCACGGCTTCGACGTGCAGGGCCCTGTCGTCGTCGGTCGGGTGCTCTCCTTCGAGGATGAGCCGCAGAGCAACGGCAAAACGATCCGCTGGGTCCAGGTGGATGTCGGCGAGGGGAACCCACGCGGCATCGTCTGCGGCGCCCACAACTTCGAGGTCGGCGACCTCGTGCCGGTGTCGCTTCCGGGCGCCGTGCTGCCCGGGCCGTTCCCGATCACGGCCCGCACGACCTACGGGCACGTTTCCGACGGCATGATCGCCTCGGAACGCGAACTCGGGCTCGGCGACGAGCACTCCGGCATCATGCGGCTGCACGAACGCGGCCTCGTCGGACAGCCGGGCGACGACGCGATCGCGCTGCTCGGCCTCGATGACGCGGCAGTGGAAATCAACGTCACCCCCGACCGCGGCTACGCGCTGTCGATCCGTGGACTTGCCCGCGAGTACTCGCACTCGACGGGGGCAGCCTTCCGCGACCCGGCGCTCGAGCCGGTGGTGGGGGAGGCGACCGGGTACTCGGTGATCGTCAATGACGCCACCCCGATCCGCGGACGCGTCGGCTGCGACGCCTTCGCCGCACGCGTCGTGCGGGGCGTCGACGCGACGCGACCCACCCCGTCGGGGATGATCGCGCGGCTGAAGCTCGCCGGCATCCGCTCGATCTCGTTGCCGGTCGACATCAGCAACTACGTGATGCTCGAACTCGGGCAGCCCACCCACACCTACGACCTCGGCAAGCTCGCCGGCGGCATCGTGGTGCGGCGTGCCGCTGCGGGGGAGCAGCTGGAGACGCTCGACGGCCAGGTGCGCAAACTGGATGTCGAAGACCTGCTGATCACCGACGAATCGGGTCCGATCGGGCTGGCGGGCGTCATGGGCGGCCTCGCGACCGAAGTGTCGGATGCGACCACCGACATCCTCGTCGAAGCCGCGCACTTCGACCCGGTGACGATCGCTCGGGCCGCACGTCGCCACAAGTTGTGGAGCGAAGCATCCAAGCGTTTCGAACGAGGCGTCGACCCGACGCTCGGACCGATCGCGGCTCAGCGCGTGGCCGACCTGCTCGTGCAACTCGCGGGCGGCACGATCGATCCGCTCGGTGTCGTCGTGCCGTATCTGGGTCAGCCGGTTCCGATCGCGTTTGCACCCGGTGACGCGGCCGCCCTGATTGGCGTCGACTACACCGACGACGAGGTGCGCGACGCGCTCACGCTCATCGGTGCAACCGTTGACGTGACGGTCGATCGCTGGACGGTCACCCCGCCGCCGTGGCGCCCCGACCTCGTCGATTCCCCGAGTCTGATCGAGGAGGTCGCCCGCATTACCGGGTACGACCGCATTCCCTCGCAGCTACCGACCGCCCCGCCCGGTCGTGGCTGGACGCGTGAGCAGGTCGCCCGTCGTCGGCTCGCACAGACCCTCGCGGCGGCCGGCCTCACCGAAGTGCTCGCCTATCCCTTCCAGTCGGCCGCGACGATCGAGCGGTTCGAGCCCGCGGCATCCGCCGTGCAGCTCGCGAACGCTCTCGACCCGCAGGCACCGTTCCTGCGCCGATCGTTGTTGCCGGGGCTGTTGGAGACGGCCCGCCGCAACCTGTCACGCGGGCTGACAGATCTGGCGATCTTCGAGATAGGCACCGTGTTCCGCCCCGACCCCGGGGTCGCCTACGGAACGGTCGAACTGCCCCCGGGCGCGGTGGAACTCGCGCCGGACGTGCTCGACGCGCTCACCACGGGTCTGCCGCCTCAGCCGAGCCGGGTCGCCGTGCTGTTCCTCGGCGACGTGGTCGCGAAGCAGCCGGGGGCCGCAGCTATCCCCGCAGGTCTTGCCGATGCCCTCGATGCGGTCTCGGATGTCGGCCTCGCGCTCGCCGCGGACATCCGCCGGTTCACCGGCTCGCACCCGGCCCTCCACCCGGGCCGTACCGCCGAGCTCCGCGTCGGCGACACCGTCGTCGGGATCGCGGGCGAACTGCTGCCGTCGCTCGCCCGCGAACTCGATCTGCCCGGGGTCGTCGCGGTCGCCGAACTCGACCTCGACGCCCTGCTTACGCTCGGGGCGACCGAGATCGCCGCCCGCCCGATCGGCACGCTGCCCGCAGCGACGCAGGATCTGTCGCTCGTGGTGCCTGCTGAGACACCGGCGGCCGATGTCAGGGATGCCGTCATCGAGGGCGCTGGCGAACTGTTGGAGGATGCGCGGCTGGTCGACGACTACCGCGGCGCCGGAGTACCGGAGGGATCGAAGTCGCTCACCTTCGCGCTGCGCTTCCGCGCCGCCGACCGCACTCTCACCGCCGCTGAGGCCACCGAGGCGAAACTCGCGGGTGTCGCCCTCGCCGCATCCCGCCTCGGCGCAACTCTCCGCGACTAACGTCACGTCAGCACTTGGCTCCAGCCGAGCGCAGACGGACCCCAATCGACGGGGGTCCAAGCGCGCACGGATGGAGCCAAGCGGAACCGCAGGGGCTACTTCTTGCCGCCGCCGAGCAGACCGCCGAGGATGCCGCCGAGCAGGTCGCCCGTCGAGTTCGACGAACCGGAGGACGATCCACCACCGAGGAGGCCACCGAGCAGGTCGCCGATGCCGCCCGACGTCGACTCCTCTTCCTTCGCTGCCGGCTCTTCCTTTTTGCCGCCGAGGAACTGCTCGGCCAGCCAGGCGAGCACGATGGGCGCAACGATCGGGAGGATCTGCTTGATGATGTCGCCCGTGACATCGCTAGCACCGGATGCCTTGGTGGCGCTCGCGGCGAGCTTGGTGGCGACGGCATCCTGCTTGTCGCCGTAAACGTTCTTCACGATCTTCTTGCCGTCTTCGGTGTCGATGTCCGCCACCCTCTTCTTGTGCACGGCGCCGCGGTCGTGGCTCAGGGCCTTCTCGAGCGACGCGGCCCCCTTCGGGTCTTCGGCGTTGGCGGCGAGGCCGGCCACGAGGCCCGGGACGATCTGCTGCACGGCGGCTTCGGCGACCGACTCGTCGATACCGAGCTGCTCGGCAATGTCGTCGACGGGGATCTGCTTGAGCAGCGAGCTGAGGTCAGCCATGGGTTCCTTCTTCCGGTTCTCAAGGCCGTAGTGAGCCCTGTTCACGAACCAGATTAGTGCGCGGTCCTGCACGGGGAGTATGGTCGAGGCGTGGAACTGACGCGGGACGACATCCGGAGCCTTGAGCTCCGTTCGATCCGCCGCGCGCGCCGACTCTAGGCGACGTCGCACCGCTGAGCCCACGTGAGTTCGCGCGACGTCGCCGCTGACAAGTCCTCGTCCGTCGAACCTGAAGGCCTCACCCATGTCTGTTTCCGTCGCCGTCGCTGGCGCGAGCGGCTATGCCGGTGGCGAGCTGCTGAGGCTGCTCTCCGCCCATCCCGAGTTCGAGATCGTCACCGTGACGGCTCACCAGAACGCCGGGCAACCGCTCTCGGCCGTGCATCCGCACCTCGTCTCGCTGCGTCACCTCGTGCTGCAGGAGACCACCCCGGCCGTGCTGTCGGGGGCCGACATCGTCTTCCTCGCGCTGCCACACGGAGCATCGGGTGCGATCACCGCGCACCTACCCGAGGACGTGCTGGTCGTCGACTGTGGCGCTGACCACCGGCTCACCGATCCCGAGGCCTGGGCCACTTTCTACGGCGGCGAGTATCACGGGGCTTGGACGTATGGGATGCCGGAGCTTCCGCTTGCGGGCGGCGGCAAGCAGCGCGCGAACCTCGCCGGTGCGACTCGCATCGCCGTGCCCGGATGCAACGTCACCGCGATCACCCTCGGGCTGGCTCCCGGCATCGCAGCCGGGGTGATCGCCCCCGACGACCTGGTTTCGGTTCTTGCGGTGGGCCCCAGCGGTGCGGGCAAGAGCCTGCGGCCCGATCTACTCGCCGCCGAGTTGCTCGGTTCGGCTTCGGCTTACCAGGTGGGCGGCATCCATCGGCACACCCCGGAGATCGTGCAGAACCTCGTCGCAGCCGGCGGGATGAACCCGACCATTTCGTTCACGCCGGTGCTCGTGCCGATGGCGCGCGGCATCCTGGCGACCTCGACGGCCAAACTCGTCGGCGACCCGAAGAACGTGCGGGCGGCGTGGGAGAGCGCCTACGCCGACGAACCGTTCGTGCACCTTCTACCCGCCGGAGTCTTCCCGAAATCGGGCGACACGACGGGTGCGAACACGGTACTCGTCGGTCTCGCCATCGACGAACGGGTCGGCCGGGTCGTCGTCGTGAGCGCGCTCGACAACCTCGTGAAGGGCACCGCCGGGGCCGCGATCCAGTCCGCCAACCTCGCGCTCGGCCTGCCCGAGACGCTCGGCCTCCCTCTCGATGGAGTCGCCCCGTGAGCACCACCCATGCGCAGGGCTTCGAAGCCGCCGGCATCGAAGTCGGACTCAAGTCGTCGGGAAACCCCGACCTCGCCCTGGTCGTGAACCGCGGCCCGCTTCAGAACGCGGCAGCGGTGTTCACCAGCAACCGCGCGAAGGCGAACCCGATCATCTGGTCGCAACAGGTCATAGCTGACGGCACGGTGAGCGCGATCGTGCTGAACTCCGGGGGAGCGAACTGCTTCACCGGCAGCGAAGGTTTCCAGACCACGCACCTGATGGCCGAGGCGGTCGGCCAGGCGCTCGGGATCAGCGCGGGTGACGTGCTCGTCTGCTCGACCGGTCTCATCGGTATGCAACTCGATCGCGAGAAGCTGTTGCCGGGCATCGCGAAGGCTGCGGCAGCCCTCTCCGACGACGGGGGAGCGGATGCCGCCGCCGCGATCATCACGACCGACACCCACCCCAAGACGGCCACCCGCGACGGCGATGGCTGGAAGATCGGCGGCATGGCGAAGGGCGCTGGGATGCTCGCGCCCGGGCTCGCAACGATGCTCGTCGTCATCACGACCGACGCCGATCTGACGAGCGACCAACTCGACCAGGCTCTCCGGGCCGCGACCCGGGTCACCTTCGATCGGCTCGACAGCGACGGCTGCATGTCGACCAACGACCAGGTGACACTGCTCGCGAGTGGCGCCTCCGGGGTGACGCCCGACCTCGACGCCTTCACCGCCGTGCTGACCGACCTGTGCCTCGACCTCGCGCAGCAACTGCAAGAGGATGCCGAAGGCGCGAGCCACGACATCATCATCGAGGTCGCCGGGGCAGCGACCGAGGAGGATGCCGTCGAGGTCGGCCGCTCGATCGCGCGGAACAACCTGTTCAAGGCGGCCATCTTCGGCAACGACGCCAACTGGGGCCGGGTGCTCGCCGCGATCGGCACGACGCAGGCGGAGTTCGACCCGTACGACGTCGACGTGTCGATGAACGGCGTGCGGGTCTGCGCGAAGGGCGGTCCCGACCGACCGCGCGAAGAGGTCGATCTCACGCCGCGGCGGCTGTTGCTGCAGCTCGACCTGCACGCGGGCGACGCGACGGCGACGATCCTCACCAACGACCTCACCCACGACTACGTGCACGAGAACTCGGCGTACTCGTCATGACTCCGGAAGAACTGGAAGCCGACGAGCGGGCGCTGGGTGCGGAGATCAAAGCCGGCACGCTGATCGAGTCGCTCGGCTGGTTGAAGCGCTTCTCGGGAAAGATCGTCGTCGTCAAGTTCGGCGGCAACGCGATGGTGAGCCCGGAACTGCAGCGCGCATTCGCCGAAGACATGGTCTACCTGCGCTACGTCGGCCTGAAGCCGGTCGTCGTGCACGGCGGGGGCCCGCAGATCACCGCGATGCTCGACCGGCTCGGCATCCCGAGCGAGTTCCGGGGCGGCTACCGGGTGACGACCCCCGAGACGATGGATGTCGTGCGCATGGTGCTCACCGGACAGGTGAGTCGCGAGCTAGTGACGCTCATCAACGAGCACGGCCCGCTCGCCTCCGCGATCTCAGGAGAGGATGCCGGGTTGTTCGGTGGGCGCAAAATGAGCGCATATGTCGACGGCGAAGCCGTCGACATCGGCCTGGTCGGCGACGTCGTGCAGGTCGACCCCGCGTCGGTTCTCGCGGAGGTCGACGCGGGGCGCATCCCGGTGGTGTCGTCGATCGCGCCCGACCTCGACGTTCCGGGCCAGTCGCTCAACGTCAACGCCGACTCTGCGGCCGCCGCACTCGCGGTCGCCCTCGGTGCCGAGAAACTGGTCATGCTCACCGACGTCGCCGGGCTTTACGCCGACTGGCCGAACCGCGACTCGCTGGTGTCGAACATCAACGCCACCGAGCTGCGCGCCCTGCTGCCGAAACTCGAGAGCGGGATGATCCCGAAGATGACCGCCTGCCTCGAAGCCGTCGCCGGCGGGGTGCCGAAGGCGGCGATCATCGACGGTCGCCGGCCGCACTCGGTGCTGCTCGAGATCTTCACGGA
>NZ_JANMSQ010000191.1:0-4735 GCF_031389465.1 Pseudolysinimonas sp. | reverse complement strand
ACGGGATGTTGAGCTTCTGCGCGACCTGCATCGCCGCCGGGCGGGAGGAGTCGGGAATCGGCATGACGACGTCGATCGCCCCCGACGGCGTGTACCTCGCGATCGTGTCGGCGAGGCGGTCGCCGAGCCGCAGCCGCGCCTCGTAGACCGAGATGCCGTTCATGATCGAGTCGGGCCGGGCCAGGTAGACGTACTCGAACGCGCACGGGATGAGCACCGGGTTCTTCGCGCACTGGCGGCTGAACATCTCGCCGTCGCGGGTGATGAAGATCGCCTCCCCCGGAGCGACGTCCCGTACCAGCTCGTACCCGTCGGACTCCAGCACGAGCGACTCGCTCGCCACAATCCACTCCGTGCCGACCAGGCCGCGCACGCGCTTGCCGAGCACCAGCGGGCGGATGCCGAACGGGTCGCGGAAGGCCAGCATCCCGTGACCCGCGACGAGGGCGATCGCGGCGTATGAGCCTTCGACCCGCTCGTGCAGCCGCTCGATCGCGTCGAAGACCTGATCCGGGTCAAGCGTTGTGCCGCGCACCTGCTGCTGCAATTCGTGGGCGAAGACGTTGACGAGGATCTCGGTGTCGGAGTCGGTGTTGAGATGCCGCCGGTCAACACTGAACAGCTCTTGCGACAGTTCACGCGTGTTCGTGAGGTTGCCGTTGTGCACGAGCACGATGCCATAGGGCGCGTTCACGTAGAACGGTTGCGACTCCTGCTCCTTGTCGGCATCGCCACGCGTCGTATAGCGCACGTGCCCGAGGCCCATCGTGCCGAGCAGGCTGCGCATGTCGCGCGTGCGGTAGGCCTCGCGCACCTGCCCGCGGGCGCGATGCTGGTGGATGATGCTGCCGTCAGCGGTCGCGATGCCCGTGGAATCCTGGCCGCGGTGCTGCAGAAGGCCAAGCGCGTCATAGACCTGCTGGTTGACCGGGTTCGACGAGACGATGCCGACGATGCCGCACATGGTTTGCGGTGACTCCCGGGGAGGTTGCGCGAAGTACCGGGCAGGTACGTCTCAGTGTCCCACAGGTACCCAACTCTCGGGATTCGGGGGCTATATCGACGTCTCATCCACGAAGGCGTCGCTGTCCGAGACTTGGGTCGGCCCCTCGCGGCCGGTGCGGTGCGGCAAGAGTCGGGGCGCCGGGGACGCGGGCTTGCCGCGCCCCGGTAGCCTGAATCCGTGGCCACCGCATCGACCGACCCGTATGCGAGCGCCGGCGTCGACACCGCAGCGGGCGACCTCGCGGTCGAGCTGATGAAGGCGGCGGTGAGCCGAACCCACGGCGTCGACGTGCTCAGTGGGGTCGGCGGGTTCGCCGGGCTCTACGACGTCTCGGCGCTGCGCGCCTTCCGCCGACCGCTGCTCGCAACGAGTACGGATGGCGTGGGCACCAAAGTCGCGATCGCTCAGGCGCTCGACGTGCACGACACGATCGGGCAAGACCTCGTCGGCATGGTCGTCGACGACATCGTCGTGGTCGGCGCGAAGCCGCTCTTCATGACCGACTACATCGCCTGCGGCAAGGTCGTGCCCGAGCGTATCGCCGCAATCGTCACCGGCATCGCCGCGGCGTGTGCCGCGACGGGCACGGCGCTCGTCGGCGGCGAGACGGCCGAACACCCCGGGCTTCTCGGCGAGCACGACTACGACGTCGCCGGCGCAGCGGTCGGCGCGGTCGAAGCGGATGCCGTGCTCGGCCCCGAGAAGGTGCGACACGGTGACGTGGTCGTCGCGATCTCGTCGAGCGGACTGCACAGCAACGGCTTCTCGCTCGTGCGGCACATCATCTCCGAGCGGGGGGTCGCGTTCACCGACGACGCCCCGGAGTTCGGCGGCACCGTCGGCACGGCACTCCTGGAGCCGACACGCCTCTTTACGTCACCGCTGCTGCGCGTGCTCGACGAGCTACCGGATGCCGTGCACGCCCTGTCGCACGTCACAGGCGGCGGGATCGCGGCGAACCTCGCGCGGGTGCTGCCGACGGGAGCCTGGGTCGAGGTCGACCGCTCGACCTGGAGCCCGCAGCCGGTGTTCCGCATCCTCGCCGACTGGGGGTCCCTCGCCCTCGAAGACACCGAGGGCACCTGGAACCTCGGCGTCGGATTTCTCGCCGTCGTGGCGCAGGATGCGGCATCCGCCGTCACCCACGCGCTGACCGCCGCGGGCCTGCCCGCCTGGGTCGTCGGTCGCGTCACCGTCGGCCCGCGCGACTTCGACGGTTTCGTGCAGGGGGCGAAAGGCGTCGACGGAGGTGCCGTGCGCCTCGTCGGGTCGTACGCCGGCTGAGCGCTGCCGCTGAGCGAAGCCGCGATTACGCGGTCTTCGACTCCGGCTCGTCGTCGTCGGCCTCGACGTCACCGGGAACGATGTAGTCGGCCCACTTCTCGAGGTCTTCCTCGAGGCGGGGGTTGCCACCGAGCTCCTGCTGGAGCGCGTTGTAGTTCGTGTCAGGACTGAAGTACTTAAGGTCCCGCGCCACCTTGGTGTGCTTCGCCTTCTGACGGCCGCGCCCCATGCGTGACCCCCTCGATCTCAGGTTGCGAATGTGCTGAAAAGTCTGCCGCGAAGTCTATCACGCAAGGCATCCACGCCCGTCGGGCCCGTTCCCACCGCCAGGTAACGTTGACCGGGTGACCGAGAGCGACATCGACACCTCGGTCGTGGTCGTCGGCGCGGGGCAGGCGGGGCTCTCGGTGGCCTACTACCTGCGGCGTCTTGGCCTCGACCCGGGCAACGAGTTCGTCATGCTCGATCGCGGCCCGGGCACCGGCGGGGCGTGGCAGTTCCGCTGGGACGCCCTGCGGCTCGGTTACGCGCACAAGGTGCACGATCTGCCCGGGATGGATGAACTCAGCCTCAGTTTCGACACCGCCGACAAGGCTCTCCCCGCGAAGGAGGTCGTCGCCGACTATTACGCGCGCTACGAGGAGCACTACGGGTTTCAGGTCGTGCGACCAGCGGATGTGACGCGCGTCGAGATGAACGCCGAAGGGTTCGTCGTCGACTTCGAGGGGCCGTACGGGCAGCGCGAAGTGTCGTGTCACGTGCTGGTCAACGCGACGGGCACCTGGGGCGCGCCGTTCGTTCCGTACTACCCCGGCATGAACGAGTTCCGCGGCCGACACCTGCACACCGCCGAGTACAAGGCGGCCGAGGACTTCGCCGGCCAGAACGTCGTGGTCGTCGGCGGGGGCACGAGCGCGATCGGATTCCTGATGGAACTCGAGGAGGTGGCCGCCTCCCTCACCTGGGTCGCGCGCCGACCGATCGAGTTCCTCGAAGGCCAGGATCTCAATATCGAGGGTGGCGTTTCCGCCGTCGCTCTGCAAGACGAGGCTGCGCGCGAGGGTCGAGTGCTGCCGAGCATCGTCAGCACCACCGGAGTGCCGCGCAGCCGCCGCATCCAGGCCGCCATCGACCGCGGGTTGCTGCTCGCGCGCCCCATGTTCTCGAGTATCGAAGCGGATGGCGTGCGGTGGTCGAACGGCGCGTTCCGGCCCGCCGATGCCATCATCTGGTCGACCGGATTCCGCCCCGAGCTCCGGCACCTCGCTCCGCTCAAGCTGCGCGAGAAGTCGGGCGGAATCGTCGTCGGGAAGAACGTCTCGTGGAAGAACCCGCGGTTGTTCTTCGCGGGCTATGGGCCGACGGCATCCACGATCGGCGCCAATCGCGCGGGCCGCGCCATCGCCCGCCAGGTCGTCGCGACGCTGAGCAACCTTGCGACCGAACGCCGCAACGCCTCCGCCGGGCACTGAGGCTATTTGCCCGAAACTGTCCCTAATCCCTTCGCGTAGGGACAATTCTGGGCAAATAGCAGGGGGTCAGCCGAGGAGCGCGAAGCCGATACACCAGCCGACGGTGGCGGCGGTGAGGCCGAGGGCGAGGTTGGCCACGACGTTCGTGGCCGCTGCGCGCCAACGGCCCTCTCCCGCCAGTTGCACGGTCTCCACGCTGAAGGTGCTGAAGGTCGTGAGGCCGCCCGCGAACCCGGTCGCGACGATGAGCGCGGCACCGGTGTGCATCGCGACGCCCGCGACGAGCGAGCCGATGACGTTGACCAGTAGCACCGGCCACGGCCACGCCGCCTTCGCGCCGACGCGGCCCACGACGTAACGGGCGACTGTGCCGAGAGCACCCGCGGCGACCACGGCGAGCGCCAGCAGCGGGGTCACTCCTCCGGCCCGATCGGCGGGGGCGCTGCCGCGGGTGCGCCGAGGCGGATGCCGAGGGCGGCTGCTGTGACGCCGCCGACGACCGAAGTGGTGACGTAGACGGCGGCCACGACCCCGGCCCCGGCCGAGCTGAGGTCCACGGCGGAAACAGCGAGCGCCGAGAAGGTCGTGAACGAGCCGAGCAGCCCCGGCCCGAGGCCGGCACGCAGCCACTCGGGGGCGACGGGCCACACCCGGGCGACGAGAACGCCCAGCACGAACGACCCGCAGAGGTTGACCAGGAACGTTCCGATCGGAAATGCTGCACCGCCGTGCGGCAGCACTAGGTCGACGAGCAGCCGCGCGCCGGTGCCGAGAGCTCCGCCGGCGAGCACCGCGACGATCGTTCTCACGCCTTCGGCTTGGCCTTCTGTGCCGGCTTGGCGCGGGGCCCCACCTTGTGTGGCTCGCGCTTCACGGGCTTCGGTCGCACCGGCTCGCCACGACGATCCTGACCGGGCAGCGGTCGCGAGCGGCGGCCGTAGATGAGATCGGACGAATCGAGCAGCCACGGCAC
>NZ_JANMSQ010000186.1:0-14135 GCF_031389465.1 Pseudolysinimonas sp. | reverse complement strand
GGGCGACTCGCCTCAGGTCGACAAGGTATGGCAGATGCACCTCGGCGACCTCGAGAAACTCGCCGAGTCCGGTGGCAAGGTCACCGACGCCGACCTCGAGAAGCGCCGCACCACCGCCAAGGGCAAAGACATGGCGACGCTCATCTACACCTCAGGCTCGACGGGCACGCCGAAGGGCTGCATCCTCACCCACTCCAACTTCGTCGACCTCAGCCGCAACGCCGCCGTCGCGATGGACGAGGTCGTCAACACGCCGGGCGCATCGACCCTCTTGTTCATCACGACCGCGCACGTCTTCGCGCGCTTCATCTCGATCCTCTCGATTCACGCGGGCGTCAAGGTGGGACACCAGTCCGACACCAAGAAGCTCGTCGAATCGCTCGGATCCTTCAAGCCGACCTTCCTTCTCGCCGTACCTCGCGTGTTCGAGAAGGTCTATAACTCGGCCGAGCAGAAGGCGATCGCCGGCGGCAAGGGCAACATCTTCCATAAGGCCGTTGAGACCGCGATCGAGCACTCGAAGGCCATCGACGCCGGCAAGATCCCGCTCGGGCTGAAGCTCAAGTTCGCGCTCTTCAACAAGCTCGTGTACGGCAAGCTCAAGGCGGTCATGGGCGGCAACGTGAAGTACGCGGTGTCGGGTGGCGCGCCGCTCGGCCCTCGGCTCGGGCACTTCTACCGGAGCCTCGACGTGAAGATCCTCGAAGGCTACGGGCTCACCGAGACGTCGGCACCCGCGACCGTGAACCGCGCCGACAAGTTCAAAATCGGCACGGTCGGACCCGCACTTCCCGGCAACGGCATCAAGATCGCCGAGGACGGTGAGGTGCTCGTCAAGGGCATCGCGGTGTTCGACGGGTATTGGAAGAACGAGAAGGCGACGAAGGAGACCTTCGACGGCGAGTGGTTCAAGACTGGCGACATTGGGGAGCTCGATGACGACGGCTACCTCAAGATCACCGGCCGCAAGAAGGAGATCATCGTCACGTCGGCGGGCAAGAACGTCTCGCCGGCCCTGCTCGAGGATCCGATTCGTGCCAATCCGATCATCGGCCAGGTCGTCGTCGTCGGAGACCAGAAGCCGTTCATCTCGGCCCTGGTGACGCTCGACGCCGAAATGCTCCCGCAATGGCTCACCAGCAACGGTGAGTCGGCGACGATGTCTCTGGATGAGGCGGCCACGAACCCGAAAGTCATTGCGGAGGTGCAGAAGGCGGTGGATGCCGCGAACGCTCGCGTCTCCCGCGCGGAGTCGATCCGCAAGTTCACGATCCTGGCGACCGAGTTCACGGAAGTCAGCGGGCACCTCACGCCGAAGATGTCGATCAAACGCGGCCCGATCATGAAGGACTTCGGGTCACAAATCGAAGCCATGTATGAGCAGCCCGCCACCCAGGGCGAATCCCTCGTCCACTAGCCCTAGCGAAACACGACCGACCGAGCCGCCCCAGGGAAACTTGGGGCGGCTCGGTCGTCTGACGAGCAGCTCAGCCGGTGGGCGACGGGGTGCGGTTCATGGTGTGGTGGGCGTCTACGGGCGGAACCGCAGTCCGTCGCCCACCGGCGTCACGGAGCCCGGAACCAGGTAGCAGAACGAATGAGACGCATGGCCTCACGCTTGGTCTCCGGCTCGAGCCCCTCGATGTAGAGCCGACCTTCGAGGTGGTCACACTCGTGCTGAAGGGCTTGCGCCATCAACCCTTCGCCGGAGACTTCCACGGGGTTGCCGTCCGCGTCGACGCCGGTGACGCGAGCCCAGGGGTGGCGGAGCCGTGGAAAGTAGAACCCGGGTACCGAGAGGCACCCTTCGTCGACGAGTTCGGGCTCGCCGGTGACTTCGAGGACGGGGTTGAAGATGTAGCCGATCGCGCCGTCGATGTTGTAGCTGAAGGCGCGAAGACCGATGCCGATCTGGTTGGCTGCGACGCCGGCTCGCCCTTCGGGGGTGACCGAGTCGATGAGGTCATCGGCGAGAGCTGCGAGCTTGGGGTCGCCGGGCACGACAGTTATCGGGTCGGTGCGCGAGCGAAGTACGGGGTCGCCGAACAGCCGGATCTGGCGTTCGGTCACGTCCGCTCGCCCAGGAGGCCGTCGACGACGAGCGCCGCGAGTTGGCGCGCCGAGTCGCGGGTGAACGGCCGAAGTGCCGGGTAGCGCACGACGGACCCGGCGGCGAGTTCGGGGTCGTAGGGAATGCGGACGACGGCGCGCACGCGCGAGCGGAAGTGTTCTTCGATGTCGTGGAGCTTGTCGAGGTCGGTGCCCTGAGTCGAGGCGTTGAGCGCGACGACGGCGTTGGCGACGAGTTCGCCGTAGTTGTTTGCTTCGAGCCAGGTGAGTGTTTCGGAGGCAAGTCTGGCCTCGTCGATGCTGCCACCAGAGACGACGACGACCGCATCGGCACGTTGCAGGGTGGCGCGCATCACCGAGTGCACAACGCCCGTTCCGCAGTCGGTGAGGACGACGCCGTAGTGCGGTGTGACGACGTCGGCGACGACGTTGTAGCCGCCTTCATCGAACGCCTCCGCGAGCAACGGGTCGGAGTCGGACGCTGCGACGTCGAGGCCGGTGGAGTCTTGGGAGAGGTGGCTGAAGAGTTCGTCGAACTGGTCGAGTTCGGGCGCGTGCAGCACGACGTCGCGCACGGTGGAGCGGGTGTGTTTGGTGACCCGATCGGCGAGGGTGCCCCGGTCGGGGTTGGCGTCGATCGCGAGCACCCGGTCGCCGCGCACATCGGCCAGCGCCATTCCGAGCAGGACGGTGATCGTCGTCTTGCCGACGCCGCCTTTGCTGCTGAGGACCGGGACGAACCGAGGACCGTCGTCGAACGGTCGGGCGATCCGCGCGTCGAGAGCCTTGCGGGCGCGCACCGGGGCGGAGTCGCCGAGGTTCACCAGATGCAGGGTCGAGGCGTACACCAGCCCCGGCCAGGTGCCTTCAGGGGCGGGCTTGCGGCCTGGCTTCACTGGCTTGGCGGGCTTCGCCGTCGCCGACTTCGTCGAAATCTCGGGCGTAGCAGTCTCCGCCGGAAGTGGAACAACCTCGGTGGGCTCTTCGGCCGCAGCGTCGGTCACCTCGGAAACGACAGGAATGGTCGAGATCGCGATCGACCTGGTCGACGACGTTGCACCGACCGTTGGGGTCACGGCGATCGCATCGAGCGCGACGACTGCTTCCTCTGGCGGGGCTTCGTGCACGGGCTCCGGCAGGTGCAGGTCAACCGTCAGACTGGGGGGCAGCGCGGTCGCAAGATCGTCGTCGTGGTCTTTGCGCATCCCTCTATTCGACCACGATCAGGAGGTCGCCTGCTTCGACTTGCTCTGTGGCACGGATGGCGAGCCGCTTCACGGTGCCCGCGAGTGGGGTCGTAATGGCGGCTTCCATCTTCATCGCCTCGATCGACGCGATGGGTTGCCCGGCGGTCACGGCGTCACCCTCGCTGACCTTGAGCGTCACGACGCCCGAGAACGGTGCGGCGATCTGGCCGGCCACCGCAGGGTCGGCTTTCTCGGCCGTGGTGGTCTCCACCGCGATCGACAGGTCGCGAACGAAGACCGGTCGCAACTGTCCGTTGATGGTCGTCATGACGGTGCGCATGCCCTGCCCATCGGCTTCGCCGATCGCTTCGAGGGTGAGCAGCAGATCGACGCCCGGTTCGATGGCGACCGTGTGCTCGACGCCGGGCCGGAGCCCGTAGAGGTAGTCGATGGTGTCGACGACGGACAGGTCGCCGAACTGCTCGCGGACCTGTTCGAACTGCGTCGTGGGGCCGGCGAACAGCAACCGGTTGAGCGCCGCGCGACGGCCCGTTGATTCACCTTCGAGCGCTTCGATGTCGGTGGGCTCCAGCGGGGTCACGCCGATCTTCACGGTTCGGCCCGCGAGCACCTTGGTGCGGAACGGCTCCGGCCAGCCACCCGGAAGGTCCCCGAGCTCGCCGGCCATGAACCCGACAACGGAGTCGGGGATGTCGTACTTGTCGGGGTTCTGTTCGAAATCGACGGGGTCGGCGTTCGTCGCCGCGAGTTGCAGCGCGAGGTCACCGACGACCTTCGACGAGGGGGTGACCTTCGGGATGCGGCCAAGGATGCGGTTTGCGGCCGCGTAGTAGTCCTCGATCTTCTCGAACTGGTTTCCGAGACCCAGGGCAATCGCCTGCTGACGCAGGTTCGAGAGCTGGCCACCCGGGATTTCGTGCCGGTACACGCGACCCGTCGGTCCGGGCAGTCCCGATTCGAACGGCTTGTAGGCGCGACGCACGGCCTCCCAGTACGGCTCGAGGTCGCTCGCGGCATCGAGCGAGATGCCGGTATCGCGGTCGGTGTGGGCGGTCGCCGCGATGAGAGCGGAGAGGCTCGGCTGGCTGGTCGTACCGGCCATCGGGGCGCTTGCGGCGTCGACGGCATCCGCACCGGCCCGGGATGCCGCGAGCAGTGTCGCAAGCTGACCGCCCGCGGTGTCATGGGTGTGCACGTGGACGGGCAGCTCGAAGTTCTCGCGCAGCGCAGCGACCAGCTTCTCGGCAGCGCCGGCGCGCAGCAGGCCCGCCATGTCCTTGACGGCGAGGATGTGGGCACCGGAACTGACCATCTGCTCGGCGAGTTTCAAGTAGTAGTCGAGCGTGTAGAGCTTCTCGGCCGGGTCGAGGAGATCGCCGGTGTAGCAGAGCGCGACCTCGGCGACGGCGGTGCCGGTGTTCAGGACCGCGTCGATCGCCGGCGTCATCTGGTCGACGTCGTTGAGGGCGTCGAAGATACGGAAGATGTCGACGCCGGTCGCCGCAGCCTCGGTGACGAACGCGTCGGTCACCTCGGTCGGATAGGGCGTGTAGCCGACAGTGTTGCGGCCACGCAGCAGCATCTGAATGGCGATGTTCGGCAGCGCCTCCCGCATCGCCGCCAGCCGCTCCCACGGGTCTTCGCCGAGGAACCGCAGAGCCACGTCGTAGGTCGCGCCGCCCCACGCTTCGATCGACAGCAGGCCCGGCGTCATTCGCGCCACGTGCGGCAGTACGGCGACGAGGTCTTTGGTGCGCACCCGAGTCGCGAGCAGCGACTGGTGAGCGTCACGGAATGTCGTGTCAGTCACCGCGAGCGGGGTCTGGGCGCGCAGCGCCGCCGCGAAGCCCGCTGGGCCGAGCTCGAGCAGCCTCTGCCGCGAACCGTCGGGTGCGGGAGCCTCGAGGTCAACCTCGGGCAGCTTCAGCGCGGGGTCGATGGTGCCGGCACCATCGCCGTTGGGCTGGTTGACGGTGACATCGGCGAGCCAGTTGAGGATCTTCGAGCCGCGGTCCCGCGACTCCCGGCCGCGCACGAGCCACGGGCGCTCCTCGATGAACGCCGTCGAGAGGTCGCCGGCGACGAAATCGGGGTCGTCGAGTACCGCCTGCAGGAACGGAATGTTGGTGGTCACCCCGCGCAGCCGGAACTCGGCCAGGCCGCGACGCGCCCGCCGCACGGCCGCCGGGAAGTCGCGCCCACGACAGGTCATCTTCACGAGCATCGAGTCGAAGTGCGGCGACACCTGTGCCCCCGCCGCAACCGTGCCGCCGTCGAGGCGCACCCCCGCACCGCCCGGCGAGCGGTAGGTCGTGATCTTGCCGGTGTCGGGGCGGAAGCCGGACGCCGGGTCCTCGGTCGTGATGCGGCACTGCAGGGCCGCGCCGTGCAACTGCACCTGGTCTTGGGTCAACCCGAGATCGGCGAGCGATTCCCCCGCGGCGATGCGCATCTGCGACTGAACCAGGTCGACATCCGTGACCTCCTCGGTCACCGTGTGCTCGACCTGGATTCGCGGGTTCATCTCGATGAAGACGTGCTGGCCGGCCCGCTCCCCCGCCGTGTCGAGCAGGAACTCGACAGTGCCGGCGTTGACATATCCGATCGACTTGGCGAAGGCGACGGCATCCCGGAACATCGCCTGCCGGATCGCGTCGTCCAGGTTCGGCGCCGGGGCAATCTCAATCACCTTCTGGTGGCGGCGCTGCACCGAGCAGTCCCGCTCGAACAGGTGAATCGTCTCCCCCGTCGAATCGGCGAGAATCTGCACTTCGATGTGCCGGGGACGCACGACCGCCTGCTCGATGAACATGGTCGGGTCGCCGAACGCGCTGTCGGCCTCGCGCATTGCCGCCTCGAGCGCCGGGCGCAGCTCCTCGGGGGTGTCGACGCGCCGCATTCCACGACCGCCACCACCCGCAACCGCCTTCGCGAAGACGGGAAAGCCGATCTCGTCGGCGCCCTTGACCAGCGCGTCGAGGTCGGTGGTCGCCGGGGTCGACTTCAACACCGGAACTCCTGCGGAGATCGCATGCTCTTTCGCGGTGACCTTGTTGCCGGCCATCTCGAGCACAGTCCGGCCCGGCCCAATGAAGGTGATCCCGTTCTGGGCAGCCGCCTCGGCGAGATCGGGGTTCTCCGACAGGAAGCCGTAGCCGGGATAAATCGCGTCGGCACCCGACTCCTTCGCCACCCGGATGATCTCTGCGACGTCGAGGTAGGCCCGAACCGGGTGCCCCTCCTCGCCGATCAGGTAGGCCTCGTCGGCCTTCAAGCGGTGCAACGAGTTGCGGTCCTCGTACGGGTAGACGGCCACCGTCTTTGCACCGAGCTCGTATGCGGCCCGGAACGCCCGGATCGCGATCTCACCACGGTTCGCGACCAGGATCTTGCGGAACATGGAGTCCTTTTCGATGGGCGAGGCGAGCGGTGGCGCTGACAGTCCTTTCAGGGTACTGAAGGTAGGCTCCCTAATCGTGCATGTGCTCAGCGTCAGCTCCCTCAAAGGGGGCGTGGGAAAGACCACGGTGACGCTCGGGCTCGCATCCGCCGCCTTCGCTCGAGGCCTGTCGACCCTCGTCGTCGACCTCGACCCGCAGTCCGACGTCTCCACCGGGATGGATATCGACGTCGCCGGACGCCTCAACGTCGCCGACGTGCTCGCCTCGCCGAAAGAGAAGATCGTGCGCGCCGCGATCGCCAAGAGCGGCTGGACCAAGGGCCGCCAGGGTGTCGTCGACGTGCTCATCGGATCGCCGTCCGCCATCAATTTCGACGGACCTCACCCCAGCATCCGTGACATCTGGAAGCTCGAAGAAGCCCTCGCCCACGTCGAGCGCGACTACGAACTCGTGCTGATCGACTGCGCCCCCTCGCTCAACGCCCTCACCCGTACCGCATGGGCGGCATCCGACCGCGTCGCCGTCGTCACCGAGCCCGGACTGTTCTCGGTTGCCGCCGCCGACCGCGCGCTGCGCGCGATCGAAGAGATCCGCCGCGGCCTCTCCCCCCGCCTCCAGCCGCTCGGCATCGTCGTCAACCGCGCTCGGGTGCAATCACTCGAGCACCAGTTCCGCATCAAAGAGCTGCGCGACATGTTCGGCCCCCTCGTGCTCTCCCCCCAGTTGCCGGAACGTACGTCTCTGCAGCAGGCCCAAGGCGCCGCGAAGCCCCTCCACATCTGGCCCGGCGACGGAGCCCAAGAAATGGCCCGCAACTTCGACCAGCTCCTCGAGCGCGTCATGCGAACCGCCCGCCTCAACGATGGCGATCAGGCCGCAGGCTGACCCGCCTTTTTTCAGGACGGATGACCGCACCGCTTCGTCGAGCCAGCGGAGCGCGGGTTCAATGCGCGAGTCAATCGGGGTAGGGGTCCCCGCTCTTGACTCGCGCGTTGAAGCCGCGCGAAGCGGAGGAACTACGAAGCAGCGCGCGCAGCCCGACGCGCCGCGAGTTCGTCGGAGGGGTCTTCTGCCGGGGAGAACTCGACATCGACGAGGTTGCTTTCGACTTCGCGGAGCACCTTGCCGACCGCGATCCCGAAGACGCCCTGGCCCTGGCTGACGAGGTCGATGACCTCTTCGTCGGAGGTGCAGAGGTAGACCGAGGCGCCGTCGCTCATGAGGGTCGTCTGGGCGAGGTCATTGATGCCGGAGCTGCGGAGCTGCTCGACCGCGACCCGGATCTGTTGAAGCGAGATACCGGTGTCGAGGAGGCGCTTGACGAGTTTGAGCACGAGGATGTCGCGGAAGCCATAGAGGCGCTGCGAGCCGGATCCGGCGGCGCTGCGCACGGTCGGCTCGACGAGCTGGGTGCGAGCCCAATAGTCGAGCTGGCGGTAGCTGATACCGGCCGCTTTCGCCGCGACGGTGCCGCGGTATCCGGCGTCTTCGTCGAGTTCGGGAAGACCGTCGGTGAACAGCACGGGCTCGGCCGCATATCGCGAGGCGTCGCTCCGGGTCACTTCAGCCATATCGCTTCCCTAACCTTCAGGTTGAACTTGAGGTTCAAGCTCCTTCGCGATCTCACGCTACCCCGCATCCGAAAGAGCGACAACGACATCCGGGCGTGTCGCATTCGGATTTGTCAGAGCTTGCCGAGCGCGCTGCGGATGAGGCTCGATCGAACGATCTCCAGCTGGCCGGCGATCTCGCGAGCCATCTCGAGCGCCTTCGCCCGACTCGATGCGTCCTTGCGTCGCGTCACCGGGATGAGGGCGCTCTCGATGAGGCCGAGTTCGCGTTCCGCGGCGGCTCGGAACCCGCGGAGGTGCCGGGGCTCGATGCCGGTGCGCTGCAGTTCGACGAGAGCACGAAGCACCGAAAGCGCATCCTCACCGAAGTGCTCCCCCGCGACGATCAGCGACGCAGAGATCGCGTCGCCGAGGAGCATCGCGTTGGCGCCCGATTCCTTGATGAGCTCCGAGCGGGTCAGTCGGCGGTCGCCAGAGAGCATCGACGGGGCCGCGACCGTCGCGCCGCCGGGCAACACCGGCTCGCGGCCGGCGTCGAGATCGTCGAGGTAGGAGCGGATGACCTTCAGCGGCAGGTAGTAGTCGCGCTGCATCGAGAGCACGAGGCGAAGCCGCTCGAGATCGGCGGGCGAGAACTTGCGGTACCCGGACTCCGTTCGAGACGGGGTCACCAGGTTGCGCTCTTCGAGGAAACGCAGCTTCGAGGGCGACAGGTCGGGGAACTCTGGGCTCAGTCGTGCCAGTACCTGGCCGATGCTGAGAAGACTCGATCCCCCCGACGCTCGCGCCGGGGATGCAGCTGCGGCCACTAGTTGCCCGTCGCCTTGTCGAGGCGCGAGGCGTAAAACGTCAATCGGAACTTGCCAACCTGCACTTCGGCTCCATCGCTCAGCAGGGCGGATTCAATGCGGACGCCGTCGAAGTACGTTCCGTTGAGCGACCCGAGGTCGCGCACCTGAAACGCCGTGCCTACTCGCACGAAGTCGGCGTGGCGACGCGACACTGTCACGTCGTCGAGGAAGATGTCAGCCTCGGGGTGACGGCCGGCGGTGGTCAGGTCAGCGTCCAGCAGGAATCGCGCCCCGATGTTCGGGCCGCGACGCACCACGAGCAGCGCCGACCCCGACGGCAACGCCGCGATCGCCGCCTGCTCATCGGGCGAGATCCCCGCTTCGAGGGCGGCGAGCTGCGCGACGAACTCATCGGTGAAGTGCGCCGTCGTGTCGTTCGAAGGCTGCCCCTCGTTCGGCTCGACCATCCTGACCTCCTACCGATCCACAGTATCGGATGCGCTCGCGGGCGCCACCAGGACTTCGCGGATCATCCGACCTGCTTGGAGGATGTACGCGATGCCGGCCCACCAGTACAGGAAGACGCCCCAGATGGCCGCCGCCCAGCCGAGCGGGAGGGCCACGGCCGCGACATCCGGGAACGCAGCCGCGGCCAACAGCACGGGCATCGCGAACAGAATCGCGAACGTGCCCATCTTGCCGAGGTGGTGCACCGGGAGCGGCCCGAAGCGATGACTGGCGAGCACCACGCCGAGCACCAAGAGCAGCAGGTCGCGCGCGATGATGACCGCGACGAGCCACCAGGGCAGCACGCCCACGTAAGCCAGGCCGAGCAACGTCGCCAGGATGAACAGTCGGTCGGCCGCCGGGTCGAGCAACTGACCGAGCCTGCTGATCTGATTGAAGTGCCGCGCGATGTAGCCGTCGACGAAGTCCGTGATCGCCGAGACCGCGATCACCAGGAGCGCCCAGCCCAGGTGACCGAGCACCAGGTGGACGAGGAAAACGGGGATCAGCAGAAGCCGGAACAACGACAGGATGTTCGGGATCGTCACGATCCGCGAACTCACCGGCGGCGCCGCGTCGTTGTGCTGCACAGCCCCACCTCCCTCGCACATCCTAGGCTCGATCCCATGCATCCCCTCGTCGTCGTGGTCGCGGTCGCCAGCGTTGTCGCCACGTTCTGTTGGATCGCGTCGCTGGTCAGCCGCGATCACTCCTGGGTCGACCGCCTGTGGTCGATCGTCCCGGTCGTCTACGTCTGGATCTTCGCCGGAGCCGCCGGGTTCGGCGACGCACGGCTGAACATCATGGCGGGCATCGTGACGCTCTGGGGCGCGCGGCTGACGTACAACTTCGCTCGCAAGGGCGGATACACCGGAACCGAGGACTACCGCTGGCCGATCCTGCGCGAACGCATGAGTACGGCGCAGTTCGCGGTCTTCAACATCTTCTTCGTCGTGCTCTACCAGCACGCGCTGCTGGTGCTCATCACGCTGCCCGCCTATACGGCGTACGAGCACCGCGGGACGTCGGTCGGCATCCTCGACTTCCTCGTCGCGTTCGGCTTTCTCATGTTGCTCGCCGGTGAGACGATCGCCGACCAGCAGCAGTGGGACTTCCACCAGGGGAAGAAGGCGGCCCGCACGGCCGGCCGGGAGCCGTCGACCCGTTTCCTGCAGACCGGGCTGTGGCGCTATTCGCGGCACCCGAACTTCTTCTTCGAACAAGCTCAGTGGTGGGCGTTCTTCTTCTTCGGCGCGATTGCCGCGGGGTCGGTGCTGCAGTGGACGGTGCTCGGCGCCGCCTTGCTCACCGGCCTGTTCGTCGGCTCGACGATTTTCACCGAGAGCATCACGAAGTCCAAGTACCCGGAGTACGGCGAGTATCAGGCGACGACCTCCGCGATCATTCCTCTTCCGCCGCGTCGCACCCGCGTCGCCCGCCCCGCCTGAGTTAGCGTCGACCGCATGTCGTGCATCCGGTTCAACACCCCGGCGCAGCGAAAGCAGCTCGCGGCGATGGCCCCGGCGATGGTGACCGCGGCGGAGGTCGCGGCGCGACATCCTGCTCCCCCGGTGACCGCGAGCAAGGTCGCGCGCCTCCGCCTCCTCGCCCGACACGAGAACCCGAAGATCCGCGAGAGCGTCGCCAGCAGCTACCACGCACCAGCGGATGTCGTAGCGGCTCTCGCGAAAGATCCGGAGGTCGGGGTGCGGGCTTGGCTCGCTCGCAACGAGACCACGCCGTGCGACATCCTGCGCGACCTGGCCCACGACGAGGACGAGACCGTGCGCGGCTGGGTGGCGCTGAACTTCTTCGTTCCCGCCGACGTCATGGACGAGCTCTCCGATGACCCGAGTCCGATCGTGCGCGGGCTTGTCGCGTGGAAGGCCGGGCTCGCCGAGGAATCAGTCCAGGACTCAGCTACCCATCAGCTCGTCGAGGCGTGACCTGAGGTCGGGCCAGCCCGCACCGAATCCTGGATGCAGCGAGAGGTCGCCGATCTTGTCGAACGGCACCCAGTCGAGAGCCTCGCTCTCGGCGTCGCCCAGGATGGGGATGAACAGGTCGTCCGTACGCGCGAGCACCGTCGTGTACGACCAGTAGCCGAGATCGAACACCGACGTGCCGAGCACGGTGACCAGCTCGGGCGGCACGCCGGCTTCCTCGTCGGCTTCGCGGATCGCCGCGGCCTCGGGAGACTCTCCGGCTTTGCGAGCGCCCCCGGGCAGCCCCCAGGTGCCGCCGAGGTGACTCCATACCGCGCGCAGTTGTAGCAGAACGCCGGCATCCGGATGCGCGAGCAGCAGCCTGGCGGCGCCGAACGTTCCCCAGTAGCGGCCCTGCGGGCCATCCACCCAAGCGTCCTCGGGACCCCGTGGGCGCCGCGCAGCTGGGTCGTGGGAGGCGCGGGTCACGCGCTCCACTCTAGAAGCCCGCTGGCCGAGCACGCTGGTCGAGAAGCGGCGGGCTTAGGGTCGACGCATGGCCGATCGCCTCGACGCATGGATCTGGGCGGTGCGCCTGCTCAAGTCCCGATCCGCCGCGACCGCGATGGTGCGCTCGGGGCACGTACGGCTCAACGGGGAACGCGCCAAGGCCGCGCAACCGGTGAAGGTCGGTGACGAGGTGCGGCTGCGCACGGGCGACGTCAACCGGATCATCGTGGTGCGCCAGGTACTCGCCAAGCGCGTCGGCGCGCCGCTGGCAGCCCTCGCCTACGACGACTTGACCCCCGCTCCCCTGCCCCCCGAGGAACGGGTGCTGGTCGCGACGCGCGAACGCGGGGCGGGCCGCCCGACGAAGCGCGATCGCCGCGCCATCGACCGACTGACCCACCCGGCCGATCGCTTAGCGGGCGACGTTGACCAATCCGCTGAAGCCCTCGGGAACGATGACGAGGTTGCCCGCCGCCGCTAGCTCCTTGAGCGTGTCCAGGTAGCGCTGCTGGAGAATTGCGGGCGTGAGGCTCGCGTTGAGGATCGCGTTGGCATCCGCCTCGGCCTGCGCCTGCACCACCTTCTGCTGCGCCGAGATCTGCACCGCCTCGAGCTTCGCCTGCTCGGTCTGCACGTTGATTTGCGCCTCCTGCGCCGCGGCATAGGCGGCCGTCACACTCTCGCCGTAACGGATCTCTTGCAGAGCGACGTCTTCGACGATGATGCCGTCGTCTTCCCAGCGCCGCTCAAGGGCTTCGAGAATCGCGTTCTGCACGGAGTCGCGGTCGGTGAGCATCTCGAGAGTGTCGAAACGACCCGGCACCGAGCGCACCACCGAGCGGATGTCGTTGAAGATGAGGCGTGTGCGGAGGTTTTCTTCGTTGTAGTAGGCGCTGTAGATGTCGATCACCGAGTCAGGGTCGAGCGAGTAACGGATCGCGATGTCGATGTTCGCCGTGACGCCCTCGGCATCCTGCACCGTGATCTGCGGGCCGTCGGGTGCCCCGCCGATGTTGTCGCCCTCGCCGAAGGACTGCTCGGTCACGAAGACGGCGCGCTGGTTGCGCACGTCGAATGTCACGGTGTCGACCCAGGGCGCCTTCCAGTGGAGACCCGGCGCCGTCTCGTAGCCGACGATGGCCCCGGTCCAGTCGCGCAGCACGTTCGCCTGCCCGACGTCTTGGCGGAAGAACGAGGTGAAGGCGAGAAGGGTTGCGCCGATCACGAAGAGCACGACCGCCGCCCAGCGCGCGGCGCGCGAGATGATGACGTTCGTGCCGCGGCGGAACGCGCTGCCGTTCGGCGTCTCGCCGGCGGCGACGACTCGCGCCTTTGCGTTGGACGCCGCCACGATCAGGGCGATGACCCCCGCGAGGAGGAAGAGCAGGCTGACGATGAACATGGGGTCAGACTACTGACGCCACGCCACTCGTGAGGAGTGCTACTTTTTCGCGGTGGTTGCGGCAGCGGCGGCGGGGGTTGAACGCGACAGACCGCGCTCGATGGCGGCGATGACTTCGGGCGCGTCGGGCTGCACCTTGGGACGGAAGCGCGACACCTCGCCGTCCGGCGAGATGACGAACTTCTCGAAGTTCCACCGCACCTTGCCGGCTTCGCCGCCGTCGGCGTCTGGCTCGTGGGTGAGGGCGGCGTAGAGCGGGTGCTTGCGCATCCCGTTGACCCGGGTCTTGTCCATCAGCGGGAACGTGACGCCGTAGGTCGTCGAGCAGAACTCTTTGATGTCTTCAGTCGAGCCGGGCTCCTGACCGAGGAATTGGTTGCACGGAAAGCCGACGACGGTGAAGCCCTGATCGGCGTACTGCTTCTGCAACGCTTCGAGCTTCGAGTACTGGGGGGTGAGACCGCACTTGGAGGCGACGTTCACCACGAGCAGGGTCTGCTCACCGAAATCGGCGAGGGATGTCTTCTTCCCGTCGATCGTCGTGAATTTGATCCGCCGCACACTCGTGTCTATCGCCATGGTTCGAGGCTAGTTCGCCACCACCCGGGTTCGCTGGGAGCGGCGTGGTTCGCTTCAGCGGACGGCCCGGGAAACCAGGAACGCCCGGCGCGAGGGGGGCCGGGCGTTTACCGCTAATGGGGGGTTGCGGGGGGCATTTTGTGGGGTGCGGGGGGGCGGGGTAGGGGGGGA
>NZ_JANMSQ010000152.1:0-2778 GCF_031389465.1 Pseudolysinimonas sp. | reverse complement strand
GGCCGAGGGACAACGATAGCATGACGGCCGTGAGTGATCTCGTGCGTCTCGAAGCGGGTTCGCTCGCCCCCGACTTCACCCTTCCCGACCAGTTCGGCCAGCCGTTCACGCTGTCGGGCAACCGCGGGTCGAAGACCATCGTGTACTTCTACGGCGAGGCCGGAACCCCCGCCTGCACCGGCCAGGCGTGCGACTTCCGCGACCGGATGGAGGTCTTCGAACAGGCCGGGTACCGGGTCGTCGGCATCTCCCGCGACGAGCCGCGGGTCAACGCGGGATTCGCCCGTGACGAGAAGTTGCCACAGGTCATCCTGAGCGATCCGACGCGCGAGGTGCACGCGTTGTACGGCACCTTCGGCGAGAAGCAGCTCTACGGGCGGACGGTGACCGGGGTCATCCGGGCGACCTTCATCCTCGACGAAGCCGGCCGCATCGAGATGCCGCTCTACAACATCAAAGCAACCGGGCACGTGGCGATGCTGCTCAAGAAACTTCGTCTCGACCGCTGAGCCAGGTGGCCGTCGGCCGAGCGACGGCGAGCACGAAGCCGAGCACGGCGACGATGATGAGCGGCCAGCCCCACCCGGGTTGCGCGAACGCCCCCTGCAGGGCACCGACTCCGATCGCGAAAAGCAGCACCTGGAAGACCACCGCAGCGGCCCGCACCCAGGCCCGCCCGCGCCAGATGCCGAGCAGCACGGCGCCGAGAACGACCACGACCAGACCGGCGAGCACAACCAGCGCGATCGCGGTCGCGAACGAGGCCGGCGGCTTGGTCAACACCTCAAGAAGAAGCAGGATGCCGAGGGCGAGAACGCCCGCGAACTCGGCCGCGACGACGACCATCAGCGTCCAGACGGTAGCCGGACGGTGACGGGGAGCTGAAGGATCACCTATTGATTCGATGCTCCAAGTATGAAACCCTTACCAACGGTTGATGTGACGCCTACAGAGTCGTAGGTGAGTCCGGAAGGCCCAATTTTCCCCAAACTTTCCGTTCTCACTTCGACCATGCGCGAAAGTGCTTCACCAAGCAAATCCGATTCGCGTCACGCGTCAGCAGCAACAAAAGGAGCACCACCCATGGATTGGCGTGACAAGGCCGCCTGTCTCACCGCAGACCCGGAACTCTTCTTCCCGGTCGGCAACACCGGACCCGCCGTCGACCAGATCGACAAAGCCAAGGCAGTGTGCGGACGATGCTCCGTCACCGAGCAGTGCCTGCAGTACGCCCTCGAGACCAACCAGGACTCCGGCGTCTGGGGTGGCCTCAGCGAAGACGAACGTCGCGCCCTGAAGCGCCGCGCCGCTCGCGCCCGCCGCGCCAGCTGACGTCCGCTTAGATCCAGCCCGACGCGCTCAGACCCACTTCGAAGTGGGTCCAGGTGCGCCGAGATGGATCTAGGTGACGAGTTTCGCGGGTCAGACTCGCGTCAGCCAGAGCAGCGGCACATCGATCGTGACCTCGGTGCCCTCACCCTCCAGGGTGTGCCAGTCGATCGTGCCGCCGAGTTCACCCTGAATGAGGGTGCGCACGATCTGCGTGCCGAGGCCTGACCCGACCTTCCCCTCCGGAAGCCCGCCCCCGTTGTCGCGCACCCGGATCCTCAGGTGCTCGTTCTTGCGTTTCGCCGAGATCTCGACCTCACCGTCGGCTCGACCGGCTAGCCCGTGCTCGACCGCGTTTGTCACGAGTTCGGTCAGCGCGAGCGCGAGCGGCGTCGCGTAGGCGCTCGGCAGGGTGCCGAAGGTGCCGGTCTTGATCGGATGCACGGTCGTGTTGTGGCTCGACGCGACCTCCGCGACGAGCAGCAGCACTCGGTCGAACACCTCGTCGAAGTCGACGATCTGGTCGAGCCCCTCGCTCAGGGTGTCGTGAACGACGGCGATCGCCGCGACCCGGCGCATGGCCTGGTTGAGGGCATCCTTCGAGTCGTCGCTGCGCGCACGGCGGGCCTGGATGCGCAGCAGCGAGGCCACCGTCTGCAGGTTGTTCTTCACCCGGTGGTGGATCTCGCGGATCGTCGCGTCTTTGGTGATGAGCTCCTGCTCCTGGTGGCGCACCTCGGTGACGTCACGCACGAACACCGCGGCGCCGACGCGCGCGCCGCGGTACTTGATCGGGATGGTGCGCAATGTCACGGTGACCCCGCGGGCCTCGATGTCAGCGCGCCACGGCGCCCGCCCCGAGACCACGAGGGGCAGCGACTCGTCAACGTGTTGCTTGTTGCCGAGCAGCCCGGTGGTCACTTCGGCGAGCGACTCCCCCTCGAGTTCGCCCTGGAACCCCATGCGGTTGAACGCCGACAGACCGTTCGGGCTCGCGAAGGTCACGATGCCGTCGACGTCGAGGCGGATGAGTCCGTCGGATGCGCGTGGGGCGCCACGCCGCGGCATCGTCGGCGCCGAGAGGTCGGGGAAGTCGCCGGTCGCGATCATCCCGAAGATGTCGTTCGCGCACTGGTTGAAGGTGAGTTCTTGGCGGCTCGGCGTGCGCGCCTCGCTCAGATTGCTGTGTCGGGTGAGCACCGCGATGGGGTTCTCGGTGACGGCCTGGCCGCTCGGCGCGAGCCGTCTCACCACGGGCACCGCGCGCACCCGCGTCGGCGTCTCCTCATACCAGTCGGGCGCCGCGGTGTCGACGATCTGCGAAGTCTCGAACGCCTCGGTGACCTGCTGCTTCCACTCCGGCTTGATCTGCTGCCCGACGAAGTCGCGGTAGAAGAGCGTCGCGGCGGATGACGGCCGCGCGTGGGCGACGGCGACGAAACCGCCGTC
>NZ_JANMSQ010000126.1:0-9167 GCF_031389465.1 Pseudolysinimonas sp. | reverse complement strand
CGGGCCCGACGGGGTCGAGGTGATCTTCGACCCGGATGCTGGCATCCCGATTCGCGACATCTGTCTGTCGCCGAACGCCCAGTACCTCGCCGTCGAGGTCCAAGACCCGGAAGGCGAACCCGACGCATACCCGAACGTGTCGGGACGCACCCTCAGCACGACCTACTTCGTCGACCTCGAGACCGGCCAGGCGAATCGCGCCATTGCGGGCTTCGCGGTGTCCTGGTGCTCGTGAGTCCCATCGGGTGGATGTCCTGACAGAATCGGCGGGTGGAATTCTTCGAGGCGATCATCCTGGGGCTCTTACAGGGTCTCACCGAATTCCTGCCGATCTCGTCAAGCGCCCATCTACGCATCTTCGGCGACCTCGTCGGCTGGGGCGACCCGGGTGCGACGTTCACCGCGATCACGCAGCTCGGCACCGAACTCGCGGTGCTCATCTACTTCCGCCACGACATCCTCCGCATCATCAGCAAATGGTTCCGCTCCTTCGGGGCGAAGGGCGGCGCGCACTCAGCCGGCATCCAGAAGGGTGACCCCGACGTCAAACTCGGCTGGATCATCATCATCGGCACGATTCCGATCGTGATCGTCGGCTTCCTGTTGCAAGATCTCATCCGCGACCAGCTGCGGTCGCTCTGGATCGTCGCGGTGGTGCTCATTGTGTTCGGCATCCTGCTCGGACTTGCCGACCGGCTCGGCCGCCGCGTCAAGACCGTCGCCGACGTGAGCTACCGTGACGGCCTCCTGATCGGCCTCGCGCAGATGCTCGCTCTCATCCCCGGGGTGTCCCGCTCAGGCGCCTCGACGAGCGCCGGGCTCGTTCTCGGCTACGACCGCCCGTCCTCGGCGCGGTTCTCGTTCTTGCTCGCGGTGCCCGCCGTCTTCGGCGCCGGCCTCTACGAGACCTATACGGCGCTCACCTGCCAACCGGGGGTCGACGAGGCGTGCGGCACCGGCTACGGGATGCTCGAGACCGTTGCGGCGACGGTCGTGGCGTTCGGCGTCGGGCTCGCGGTGATCGCCTTCCTGATGCGGTACATCTCGACACGGTCGTTCCTACCGTTCGTGATCTACCGCATCCTGCTCGGCGGCGCCCTGATCGCCCTGCTGTCGCTCGGCGTCCTGCAGCCCTGACCACCGGGGTTGTTACGCGCCGCCGGCTTTGTCGTCGCGACCATCGCGACCGTTGCGGCGGCGGAGGTAGCGCTCGAACTCTTCCGCGATCGCGTCACCCGAGGCTTCGGGCGAGTCGACGGTGTCGCGCGCCTGCTCGAGCTGCTTGATGTAGGCGGCCATGTCCTCGTCGTCTTCGGCGAGCGCGTCGATGCCGTCTTCCCAAGCCGAGGCGTCGGAAACGAGGGAGCCGCGATCCACGACGACGTCGACGTACTCTTCGAGCCGGTCGAGCAGGGCGAGGGTGGCCTTCGGCGAGGGGGAGTTATGCACGTAGTGCGGCACCGACGCCCAGATCGCGAGCGTAGGGATGCCCGCCTTCTCGGCGGCGAGCCCCAGCACCGAGAGGATACCGACCGGCCCTTCGTAGCTGCTCGCCTCCAGCTCCCAGAATTGCTGCACGGCGCTGTTGTCGCTTCCGACGAAGATCGAGATCGGGCGGGTGTGCGGCACGTCGGCGAGCATCGCGCCGAGGAAGACGATCCCGGTAACCCCGGCGGCCTCGGCCGCGTCGATGATTTCGCCGCTGAAGGTCTTCCAGCCGCGCGACGGCTCGGTGCCGAGCAGAACGTGGATGCCGCCACCTTCGACCGGGGCGGAGAGCGTCACGCTCGGCCATTCGAGAACCCGATCGCCGTCCTCGTTGGTCGAGACGTTCGGCCGGTTGAACTGGTAGTCGAAGTAGTCCTCGGGTTCGACCTCGAGTCGCGGAATCAGGCCGAGCTGATCCCGTACGGCGCGCACGGCGCCACTCGCCGCCTCACCGGCGTCGTTCCAGCCTTCGAAGGCGACGATGAGAACGGACCCCCCGTGAAACGGGTGCAGATCTCCCGACTCGGCCATCCCCCCAGGATAGGCCGCGCGCCGCACCTAAGCTGGTGCGTTGTGACCGCCGCCTCTCCCACCAGTGCCACCCGGCTACCCGCCGCCGTCCTGTGGGATATGGATGGCACGCTCGTCGACACCGAGCCGTACTGGCTTCAGGCCGAGAGCGACCTGGTGCACGCCGCGGGCGGGGTCTGGACGCCGGAGGATGGGCTCCAGCTGGTCGGATCCGGTCTCGAGCGGTCGGCCCTCATCCTGCAGTCGCGGGGCGTCGAACTCACCGTCGAGGAGGTCATCGCGACCCTCACCGACCGCGTCCGGTCGCAGATCGGCGGCGCGGTGCCGTGGCGGGCCGGAGCTCGTGAGTTGTTGACCGAGATCCGGGATGCCGGCATCCCGACCGCTCTCGTCACGATGTCGCGCCGCGACATGGCGCTCGACATTGTTGCGGCGCTCGGCTTCGAGGGCTTCGACGTGGTTGTGGCCGGCAACGACGTGGCGAACGCGAAACCTCATCCCGAGCCGTATCTCACGGCGGCGGAACAGCTCGGTGTCAACGTCACAGAGTGTGTCGCGCTCGAGGACTCCGAGCCCGGAGTCGCCTCGGCAGTCGCGGCTGGAGCGACGGTGTTCGCGCTGCCGCTGCACATCCCACTGCCCCCATCGCCCGCCTACGTGCTGCGCGAATCGATGGTCGGGCTGCGACTCGCCGACCTTGCGGGGGCGCTCGCATGAGCGACGCGTTCCGCGCGGGGGAGCGCGTGCAGCTGACGGGCCCCCGAGGCCGGCTCAACACGATCACCCTCGAGACCGGGAAGATTTTCCACACCCACCGGGGCACGCTCGCGCACGATGTGCTCATCGGGCAGCCCGACGGGTCGGTGGTGACAGCGTCGAACGGCGACTCCTACCTCGCCCTGCGCCCCCTGCTCAGCGACTACGTCATGTCGATGCCGCGCGGCGCCGCGATTATCTACCCGAAGGATGCGGCGCAGATTCTCGGGCTCGCCGACATCTTCCCCGGAGCCACGGTGGTCGAAGCTGGCGTCGGGTCGGGGGCACTGTCGCTCTGGCTGCTTCGGGCGATCGGCCCTACGGGGAAGCTCCTCTCGTTCGAGCGTCGTGAGGAGTTTGCCGACATCGCCCGCGGCAATGTCGCCGGATTCCTCGGCGAAGTGCCGACGAACTGGGAGATTGCGCTCGGCGACCTTGCCGAAGAACTACCGGAGCGGGGGATCAAAGCCGACCGCGTCATTCTCGACATGCTCGCGCCGTGGGAGTGTCTGCCCGCGGTCAGTGCCGCACTTGCTTCCGGCGGCGTGCTGCTCTGCTACGTCGCGACGGTCACCCAGCTCTCCAGAGTCGCCGAAGCGATCCGCGCGACGGGGCTCTACACCCAACCGGAGTCGAGCGAGACGATGATCCGCGGCTGGCACATCGAGGGCCTCGCGGTGCGACCCGAGCACCGGATGGTCGGGCACACCGGCTTCCTGCTGACGGCCCGCCGACTCGCACCCGGCGCAGTGCTGCCGCCGCCCGCTCGCCGCACCTCGAAGACCGAGTACGGCGAAGAAGACGTCGAACTGTGGACGCCAGGAGCGCTCGGCGAGCACGTCAAGAGCGACAAGCGGATGCGCAAGGTCGCCCGCGAAGCACGCGCGATCGCCGACCAGGCCGGGGCACCCCTCGACGACACATCGGACGACAAGGAGAGCGAGCGATGACAAGTAGAGTGTTCGTCGTGCGTCGTTCCCCCTTTGCCCGGCCCCTGACGGCCGTCATCGCGGCCGTGCTCGTCTCGGGAGCCCTCGCGGGATGCACGGGCTTCTCGATTGCCGGCGGATGCGAGCCCGCGTTCCAGCCTGGAGATGCGTCGAGTGCCGTCAGTGCGACCGGGGATGTCGAGTTCCCGACTCCGCTCATCGCCAACGAGACCCAGCGTTCCGTGCTCGTCGAGGGCGAGGGTGAGCCCGCAACTCCGGGGTCGGTCATTCTGGCGACCTACACGTATTTCGATGGCGCGACCGGGCAGGCCGGAGACGAGACCACCGCCTTCTTCACCGCGAGTGACGCCGCCCTGCAACTTGGTGAATCTCTTGCGTGCGTGACCGTCGGGTCGCGCCTCGCCGTCGTTGGGCCTGTCGCCGACGTGCTCGTCGGGGCTGAGGGCACTGAAGGCACGATCGTCGCTGTGCTCGACATCGAGGCGATCTACCTCGGTAAGGCGAACGGGGTGAACCAGCTCCCGCAAGATGGGATGCCGACCATCGTGACTGCGGTAGACGGCGAGCCGGGGATTACCCTGACGTACCAGCAAGCGCCCGAAGAGTCACGATCCGCGGTGATCAAGGCCGGTAGCGGAGCGACGGTGGAGAAGGGCGACACCGTCATCATCCACGCTCGCAACTGGAGTTGGCCGGCAGGCACCGGCGCCACCCCTGCGATCGGGCAGCTCGATACCTGGGCGTCTGGCACGCCGACGGAGGTCGATGTCGACGCCGAGGTGCTGGGCGACGAAACGGTCTACGAGGCGTTCGAAGGCGCCAAGGTCGGATCCCAGCTGCTGCTCGTCATCCCCAACACTTCGGGCGACGGCAGCGCGACCGTCGTGGTCATCGACATCCTCGGCATTCTCGCCGACGAGTAGGCGATCGGAAGTGACGGCGTGACGCAAGCTGCCGTACCGGTCGAGGAGCGGCTCTTCAGCCTCGTTCTCGCGCTGCTCGCCACCGAGACCGGACTCACGAAGAACGAGATCCTGTCGACCGTGCAGGGCTATCGCCAGCGGTTCAAGAGCGGCGGCGACAACGCGAACCTCGAGCGCCAGTTCGAGCGCGACAAAGACGACATCCGCGATCTCGGCGTGCCGTTGGAGACCCTTGATTCCCCGGGCGACCCCGGCAATAACCAGACGCTGCGCTACCGCATCCCCAAGGGCGCCTACGAGCTCCCTTCAGACGTCGCGTTCAGCCCGGAAGAGACGGCGTTGTTGAACCTCGCCGCGATGGTCTGGCGTGAGGGGTCGCTGTCGGGGGAGTCCCGCCGGGCGCTGCTCAAATTGCGATCACTCGGCGTGACAGCCGACGAGCCGGTGCTCGGATACGCGCCGCGCATCCGCCTGCGCGACGCCACGTTCGATCCGCTCGACGCCGCTATTCGCAAGAGCCTGCGCGTGCGATTCCAGTACCTGAAGCCGGGGGAGGAGCGCGCCACCGACCGCGACGTGATCCCGCTCGCCCTCGTGCAGTACCAGGGCCGCTGGCACCTCTCCGCCGAGGAGCTCGACGGTGACCGCAAAGTCTTCCTGCTGCGCCGCATTGTCGGACCGGTCACAACGGGGAAGGCCGTCCCGATGCCCGAAGGCGACCACGCCGCCGAGGCTCTCGCGGGGCTCGAGGAGGTCTGGGAGCGCAACGTCGCCGAACTCGACGTCGTACCCGGATCGGATGCCGCCACCCGTCTGGCGAATCGTGACGGCGCCGAGGTCACCGGCAACCGCGTCGTGCTGCATTTCGTCGACCTCAACATCCTCGCCGACGAGCTGAGCGGATTCGGCCCCGAGGTGCTCGTGCTCTCGCCGCCCGCGCTGCGCGACGTCGTCGTCGGCCGCCTGCAAGAGGTGGAGGCTGCGCATGGATAGGCCGAAGCCCCAACCGTTCCAGGCCCGCGACAAGCTCGCGTTCCTGCTTGCGCTCGTGCCGTACCTCATGGATCACGACCGGGTGACCGTCACCGAGGCGGCCGCGCATTTCGCCGTCGACCCCGAGCAGATCCGGGATGCGGTCAACCTCATCGCCGTCAGCGGCCTCCCGGGTGACACCTCGGCCTACCAGCACGACGACCTGTTCGACATCGACTGGGACGCGTTCGAGAACGACGACGAGATCGTGATCACCAATCGCGTCGCGATCGACGATTCGCCGAGGTTCTCGGCGCGTGAGGCGTCGGCGCTCATCATGGGCCTCGAATACCTCTCCGCGCTCCCCGAGTACGCAGATCGGGGAGCGATCACCAGTCTGAAGACAAAACTGTCGCGGGGAACGTCGGGCGCCGTCGCACCGGTCAGCGTGAGCGGGAGTCAGTCGATCGACAGCCTCGCTCCCTCGCTGCAGCTGATCCGAGAATCGGTCGACGCGGGGTTGCAGCTCGAGTTCGACTACCTCAACGCGCGGGGCGACCGCGAGCGGCGCAGGGTCGACGCCCTCCAGGTCGAGTCCATCGACGCCGACTGGTACCTGCGAGGCTGGTGCCACCTGCGTGAAGCAGTGCGCACCTTCCGGCTCGACCGCATCTCCGACGCGGTGGTCACTGACGCACCGATCGAACACCGCGCGAGCGACGTGCGGTTGCCCGAACTCTTCGAAGCCTCACCCGACGACCTCGAGGTGGTCATCGATGTCGAAGCGTCGGCGATGCCCTTGCTCGCCGACTACATCCCCGACGGCGCCCGCAGCATTTCGGAGGGCGGCCGCATCCGCACCACGCTGCGCGTCTCGCACTTCCACGGCCTGAAGCGGCTCATCGCGAGCATGCCCGGCGTCGTGACCGTCGTCGCACCCGACGACGCCCGAGCCGCGGTTGCTGACTGGGCTGCAGCCGGAGTAGCCCGGTACCGCTGAGTTAGACTGATCGCAGTCCTGACGACCTACCTCGACCCTGACTTTTCTGAGCAAGGAGACCCGCGTGTTCACACACATCCTTCTGGTGAACCAGTGGCAGACGTGGGTCATCATCCTCGTCGTCGTTCTTCTGCTGTTCGGCGCGACCCGCCTGCCGGCGCTCGCCAAGAGCCTGGGCCAGTCGGCGAAGGTCTTTCGCAAGGAGATCAAGTCAGACGACCCTGACGACGCGCCCGCGGCCGAGTCGGACCAGCCCGCCGACAAGAAGTAGCCCGCATGGCCGCCCCACGCCGGCGGAACCCCGAAGGGCGGATGTCGCTCGGCCAGCATCTCGTCGAGCTGCGCAAACGGCTCACCCGCGCCGCCCTCGCGATCGTCGGCGGCACCGTCATCGGCTGGATGATCTACGACCTCACCTGGATCGGCGAACTCTTGGACTCCGTGCTTCCGGGCGCGGCGAAGGCGCTCGATGACCTCGGAACGTGGGCGGCACTGCGGGAACCGATCTTGCGAATCGCCGAAGCGCAGGGCACTGACGTCGCCATCAACTTCACGACGATCACCGGCGCCCTCGACATCCAGTTCCAAGTGGCGCTGGCAACCGGAATCGTTCTGTCCAGCCCCGTCTGGCTGTATCAGCTCTTCGCATTCTTCGTCCCCGGGCTGACCGGCAAGGAGAAGCGCTACACGTTCGGGTTCTTCTTCTCCGCGGTGCCGCTGTTCCTCGCCGGGTGCACCGCGGGCTGGTTCGTGCTGCCGCGCATCGTCGAAGTCATGGCCAACTTCGTACCACCGGGGGCTACGACACTTTACGACGCGAAGTACTACCTCGATTTCGTGCTCAAGCTGATGCTTGCCGTCGGGGTGGCCTTCGTACTGCCCGTGTTCGTCGTACTGCTGAACTTCATCGGCGTGGTGCGGGGGATCTCGATTCTCAAGGGATGGCGCTGGGCGGTGCTCGCGATCGTCGTCTTCACCGCGATTGCGACCCCGGCGGCCGACGTGTTGTCGATGGTGCTGCTCGCCATCCCGATGACGGTGCTCTACTTCGTAGCGGTGGGAATCGCCGTCTGGCACGACCGCGTCGTCGACCGCCGGGCGGCAGCTAGCCTGGTCGAGTGAACGCGCCCTCGTCCGGGTCTGTGGGGGCCGAGCCGGCGCCGGCCGACCGCTTCGCCGCCGCGAAGTCCCGTCAGGGCGCTCCGCGGCTCCAGGAGTTTCGCGGAAAGCTGACGTTCGACCTCGACCCGTTCCAGCTCGAAGCGTGCCAGTCACTTGAGGGCGGTCGTAGCGTGCTCGTCGCGGCACCAACCGGAGCGGGCAAGACGATCGTTGCCGAGTTCGCGGTGCACCTCGCCCTCGCGCAGGCCCGCGCGAAAGTCTTCTACACGACACCGATGAAGGCCCTCAGCAACCAGAAGTTCGCGGAACTCACCGCGGAGCACGGTGCCGACAAGGTCGGGCTGCTCACCGGGGACAGCAACATCAACAGCCACGCCCGGGTCGTCGTCATGACCACCGAGGTGCTGCGCAACATGCTCTACGCCGACAGCCCGCTGCTCCACGATCTCGCCTACGTGGTGATGGACGAGGTGCATTACCTCGCCGACCGGTTCCGCGGCGCCGTCTGGGAGGAGGTCATCATCCATCTCCCGCAGGATGTACGCATGGTGTCGCTCTCGGCGACGGTGTCGAACGCGGAGGAGTTCGGCGACTGGTTGCAAGCCGTGCGCGGTGACACCGACGTCGTCGTCTCTGAGGAACGGCCCGTTCCGCTCGAGCAACACGTGCTCGTGCGCTCGAAGCTGCTCGATCTGTTCGAGACGTCGAGTCTCGTGCGCGGCGACGGCACCGACTCGTCGCGCGTCAACCCCGAGGTGACTCGGCTCACCGGCGCATCCGACCGGGCGGCCAGCGGCCACCGGCATCCCAACATCGGCCGCCCGGGCAAGGGCAAGCGGAGGGATTCCGACCGCATGATCTCCCGCGGAGCACCGAGCGGCGACCGGCTGTTCGGCGACCGGATGGGTCGAGCCGACATCGTGAAACTGTTGCGGTCACGCAACCTGCTGCCAGCGATCTTCTTCGTGTTCAGCCGGGTCGGGTGTGATGCGGCCGTCGAACAAGTGGCACGCAGTGACGTGCGGCTCACCGAGTCGTGGGAGCGCGCCGAGATCCGGGCACTCGTCGAGGAACGCTGCCGCGCCATCCCCGACTCCGACCTCGCGGTGCTCGGCTACTGGGGCTGGCTCGACGGGTTGGAGCGCGGCCTCGCTGCCCACCATGCCGGGATGCTGCCGATCTTCAAGGAGATCGTCGAGGAACTCTTTCAGCGCAAGCTGCTCAAGGTCGTGTTCGCGACGGAGACGCTCGCGCTCGGCGTCAACATGCCCGCCCGCACTGTCGTGATCGAGAAACTCGAGAAGTTCAACGGTGAAGCCCGCGTACCGATCACGCCGGGCGAGTACACCCAGCTCACCGGGCGCGCCGGTCGCCGCGGCATCGACGTCGAAGGACACGCCGTCATCCAGTGGACGGGCGGTGTCG
>NZ_JANMSQ010000093.1:0-12724 GCF_031389465.1 Pseudolysinimonas sp. | reverse complement strand
GCCTACCGCTGGGTCCCCCAGGTGTGGAGCGGGCCGGCCGGTCGTCTCCTGCTTCTTCCCGCCATCGTCGCCGGGCTCTGGACCGCGCGCGAAGCGATTGCCAGCGTGTGGCCGTACGGCGGCTTCTCGTGGGGGCGAGTGGCGTTCTCGCAGTCGGATAGTCCGCTCTCGCCGCTCTTCGCCTGGCTGGGCGTTTCGGGAGTGTCGTTCGCGATGGTGTTTCTCGTGGCGCTCGGCGTGGCCGCCGCGCAGGAGGCGATCCGGCATCCGCGTCAGGGCATCGCCTTCGGGGCGCTCGTGACGGTCGCCGCGCTGATGCTCGTCACGGTTCCGCCGTGGACCACGCTGCCGGGCACCGCCCCCGCGAGCGCCCCCACGTTCCGCGTCGGTGCGGTTCAAGGCGCCACCAAGGCCGGATATTTCGACCCGCCCGAGGCATTCGGCGACAACCTGATCGCTCAGGTGGCGGCCACCGAGCCGCTCTACGACGAAGACGTGGATGTCGTCGTCTGGCCGGAGGGTGCCTCCGACGCCAACCCGCTGCATTACGGCTGGGCGGCCGACCTATGGGACGAGGTGGCCGAGCGTGCGGGAGCACCGTTGATCGGCGGAACGATCACGACGCGGCAACTCGACAAGGTCGACGCGAACGGCGAGCCGATGCTCGAATACTTCAACACCGTCATGCTCTGGGAGGCGGGGGAGGGCTCACGCGAATCGCGCGTGCTCGACTATTACGACAAGAAGCACCCCGTGCCGTTCGGTGAATACGTGCCCGACCGCGCGTTCTGGCGCCAGTTCGCCCCCGACCTCATCGACCTCATCCAGCGCGAGTACACGCCGGGTACGACCGACTCCGTCTTCGACCTCGGTGATGGGGTGATCGTCGGGCACGCCATCTGCTTCGACATCGTCGATGACCAGTTGCTCACCGAGATCGTGGAGCAGGGCGGCCAGATCGTGTTCGCCGAGACGAACAACGCCGATTTCGGGCGCACTGACGAGAGCGTTCAGCAGCTCGCGATCGCACGCATCCGGGCCATCGAAACCGCACGCACCGTGGTGAACATCTCCACCGTTGGCACGAGCGCGATCGTGTTGCCCGACGGCACGATCGAGCAGCAACTGCCGTGGTACGAGCCGGGGGTCATGGTCGCCGACGTGCCGCTGCTGACAACCGTCACCCCCGCGGTGCTCGTCGGGCGTCAGCTCGAATGGCTCTCGGCGATCATCGGTCTCGCGGGCTTGCTGATCGCCGGAGTCGCGGCGCGGGCGCGTAAGCCCTAAGCCGACTTCTTGGAGTTCTTGAGAGCCTCTTCACCGCGGCGGGCGCGGAGCAGTTCGAGGCGTTCCTGCAACAGTTCCTCGAGCTCGGGGCGCGTGCGACGCTCGAGCAGCATGTCCCAGTGCGTGCGCGGAGCCTTCGTTTCAACGACCGCGGTCTCGACGAGCGAGCCGTCCTCGGCGACGAGGCGACCTTCCTGACCGCTCCGCGGGGACTCCCAGGTCTCGGGAATCTCGGCGTCAAAGGCGAACGTCACCTCGAACGTGGAACCGTCGACCGTGCGGTAGAGGCTCTTGCGGCGCGAGACGAACTCGACGCCCACTTCGCTCTGGAGGCTCTGCGATCCGAGTCGCATGCCCCGCAGGTTCCGTTCTGCCATCGTGTGGCCTTCTTCCTGTTCCCGGTGGCGGTTGTCTGGCGTGAGTTCTGTAGAACTACGCCCGTGACTGGTATAACGACAGGCTGGCGTCAGGCATGCCCGCGCACACCCGTTCCCAGTGCATTCACAGCCGTTGCCGGGTGGATGAGAAGCGGGTCGCGAGAAGCCCTCAGGAACGGGCGTCTGAACGCCGCGACAGCACCGCAATCGCGAGGTCGGATCGGTCGCTGACCAGGCCGTCGACACCCAGGTCGAGCAGACGATCCATCGCCACATCGTCGTTGATCGTCCAGGCGTGGACCTCGACGCCGGCCGCGTGAAAGGCGGCGATCGTACGCGCCGTCACCGTCGACATCCGCAGAATGGAGAGCGGGAGTTGCACGGCGTGCACGTCGCGGAGGATGCGACGTAACGTCGGCAGACCACCCGCGCTTCGAGCTGCGGTCACCGCGGCGACGGCACCGCGGGACGAAATCGATGTCGCGACACCCGGCAGCTGGCGCACCGCCGCGAGCCGACGCGCCGGACTGAACGATCCGATGAGCACCCGATCGGTGGCTCCCGCCGCGAGAATCGCCTTCACTGTCGGCACAACGGCGTTCTGCGCCTTGATGTCGATGTTGAACCGCGATTCGGGAAAGGCGTCGAGCGCTTCGGCGAGCGAACAGAACCCCTGGCCTTCGCCGAGCTGGATGCGGCGCAACTCATGTGACGTCAGCTGGCCGACCCGCACCTTCCGACCCGCAAGCCGGAAGAGGTCGGGGTCGTGGCTGATCATCGCCACGCCGTCGGCGGAGCCGTGCACGTCAGTCTCCAGGTGGGTCACGCCGATCGCGGTCGCTTTCGCGAACGCCAGGAGCGTGTTCTCCGGGGCGTCGAGCGCCAGCCCGCGATGGGCGAGCACCCTCGGGGGAGCGGGGGTGAAAAACTCACTCACGTTGCTCGTCCGTGGTTCCGCCGGCCGAGACGGCCGTCGGCGCTGGGGTCGCGGCTAAGGCCAGAAATGGCCTTAGCTCTTTGCTCCACCGCGCGCAGCCTCGAAGAAGCCCGGCGTGATGCCCTTGAGCGCCTCGGTTAGTTCGCTCGGGATGATCCACAGCTTGTTGGAGTCGCCGTCGGCGATCTTCGGCAGCGTCTGCAGGTACTGGTAAGCGAGCAGCTTGCTGTCGGGGTTACCGGCGTGGATGGCACCGAAGACCGTCGTAATGGCCTCGGCCTCACCCTGAGCACGCAGCACCGCGGCCTTGGCATCACCCTCGGCGCGAAGGATCTCGGACTGCCGCATACCCTCGGCTTCGAGAATCTGCGACTGCTTCGTGCCCTCAGCGGTGAGGATGACGGCGCGGCGGTCGCGCTCGGCGCGCATCTGCTTCTCCATCGAGTCCTGGATGCTCACCGGCGGGTCGATCGCCTTGAGCTCGACCCGTCCGACGCGGATGCCCCACTTGCCCGTCGACTCGTCGAGGACGACGCGCAGCTGGGTGTTGATGTTGTCGCGCGAGGTCAGGGCTTCTTCGAGGTTGAGCCCACCGACCACGTTGCGGAGCGTCGTCGTGGTGAGTTGCTCGACGGCACCCAGATAGTTCGCGATCTCGTAGGTTGCGGCGCGTGCGTCGTTCACCTGAAAGAACACGACGGTGTCGATCGAGACGACGAGGTTGTCTTCGGTAATGACCGGCTGCGGCGGGAACGAAACGACCTGCTCACGCATGTCGACCAGCGGGCGAAGTCGATCGATGAACGGTACGAGGATGTTCAGCCCCGGGTTGAGCGTCTTGTGATAGCGGCCGAGGCGCTCGACAATGCCGGCGTACGCCTGCGGAATGATGCGGATCGACCGCGCGATGATCGTGAACACAAAGATGATCACGATCGCCACGACGATCCACAGGATCACCGCGTTGAAGATTTCGGCGTCGCTCATGGGGTCAGTCCTTCTTTCCGGGCGCTGGGACGACCACAGCGGTCGCCCCCTCAATCGACGTGACGACAACGCGCTCTCCCTCGACGAGTTCGCCGTCCAGTTCATTCGCGAGTCGGGAGGTCCAGGTCTCGCCGTTGGCCAGTTTCACTTGTCCGCGCGAGTCGGCGAACTCCTTGACGACGGTTCCGGTGAGCCCGAGCAGCGCCTCGACGTTGCTCGGAGTCGGATCGCCGCCCTTGCGGAACGCGCGCAACAGCGGCGGACGGACGACGAAGAGAAGCAGGAGCGCAAGAACTCCGGCAATGACGATCTGGGCCCAGATGGGTGCCTGAAAGAAGCCGGCGACGAGGCCGCCCAAACTTCCGCCGGCGATCATCAGAAACGTGAAGTCGAGCGTGAAGACCTCGATGATCACAAAGACCAAAACGAGGGCGAGCCAGAGGACCCAACCCCACTCGACTAGGAGCTCCGACATGTCTCGAAACTAGCAGACCGACTAGTCTCAGTGACCGTGAGCATCGACCCCGTTCTGCCCGCCGGATCTCTTTCCGGGAAGCGCGCCCTCGTCACCGGATCGTCCCGAGGGATCGGCGCCGACACCGCCAAGTACCTCGCCGCCGCTGGCGCCAAGGTCGCGATCAACTACCGTAACAAGGAGGCGCGCGCCCTCAAGCTCGTCGCCGAGATCACGGATGCCGGGGGCGAAGCAATCGCGATCGGTGGCGACCTCACCGACCCCTCCTCGGTTGCCGCGATGTTCCAGACCGTCACCGCAGCCTGGGGTGGCCTCGACATCCTCGTGCTCAACGCCTCCGGCGGCATGGAAGGCGGGATGGCCGAGGACTACGCCCTCCAGCTCAACCGCGACGCGCAGGTGCGTGCGCTAGAAACCGCACTGCCGCTGCTCGGAGACGGCGCGCGCGTCGTGTTCGTCACCAGCCACCAGGCACACTTCATCCACAGCGTCCCGACCATGCCCGAGTACCAGAAGGTGGCCGAGAGCAAGCGAGCCGGCGAGGACGCCCTGCGGGAGCGCATCCCGAATCTGGATGCCGCCGGCGTCGGCTTCGTCGTCGTTTCGGGCGACATGATCGAGGGCACCATCACGGCGACCCTGCTCGACCGGGCTCGGCCCGGCGCGATCGACGCGCGCCGCGAAGACGCCGGGCGCCTGTACACGGTGAGCGAGTTCGCCGCCGAGGTCGCGCGCGCCGCGGTCGACCCGTTGCCCGAGGGTCGCATCCGCTACGTCGGCGACGTCAGCGGGTTCTTGGGCAAGCAGAGCCTTCACCCGCATCCCTGAGCCGGCCGTGCCCAATCTCCACGCGCATCGGCTCACGTCTCGGGTGCTGCTGTTCGACCGCGACGACCGCGTGCTGTTGTTCCTCACCGCGGCGCCCGACTCGTCGCGCCGGGCACGCTGGATCACGCCCGGCGGGGGAGTGGACCCCGGTGAAACGCATCTCGACGCAGCGTTGCGCGAGCTCGACGAGGAGACCGGGCTGCGTCTCGAAACCGTGACCGGGCCGGTGTGGTCGCACGACTTCGAGGTCGAGTGGGATTCGGCCGACCACGACACCGGGCACGCGGAGTTCTACACCGCCGTCGTCGAGGCCTTTGAGCCGTCCGACGAGAACTGGACGGACGACGAACGCGTCGACGTCACCGAGCACCGCTGGTGGACCCTGGCCGAGCTCCTCGCCGAAAGGCCACCATTCGAGCCACGCGAACTGATCGATCTCATCCGGCGGCAACTGCCGTCCTGTCAGGCGTGAGCAGCAGAACGCCCCGGGCCTCAGTGCCCGGGGCGTTCTGTCAGTGCCCGGTTACTGAACCGGGCCGTAACCCGTGCCGTTGAACTGCACCAGGTTCAAACCCTGGATTGCCGGCAGCGTCGGGTCCGTCGTGTTGACGGTGATGCCGTCGAGCAGCAGCGGCGCCTCGAAGTCCTCGATCGAGCGCAACGCCTCCATGAAGGAAGCACGCGTCGGTTCGGTCATTCCGAGGAACGCCTGCTCGAGGATCGCGCCCTCGGCGTAGCTCCAAGCGCAGTGCGGGGTGTAGGTCGGGGCGATCTCGACGCCGTATTCGGCGAACGCCTCGTTGTACGCGATGACATCCTCGTCTTCGGCGAAGGCCGGCGACGGCGGCACCTTCGACAGCGACGTGGAGTACACCGCCGGATAGGCCGCCCCGTTACCGGGAATGACTACCGTTGCAGGCGTTGAGGTGTTCGACGGGAGGAAGATCTCCGGGAGCCACCCCAGCGACTGCGCCTTGGTCAGCACGCCGACCTGGAGCGGAGTCACCGACACGGCGCTCAGGAGCGCGTCAGCGCCCGAAGCGGCGAGCTCGGTGACCTGCGCGTCGAGCGTCGGGTCGGTCGGCTCATAGCTCGCGGACGCGACGATCTCGACATCCGTGCCCTCGATGGCAGCCTCGAACCCGGCGACATAGTCGTCTCCGTAGTCGTCGTTCTGCGAGAGGATCGCGACGGTGACTTCACCGCGCTCGACGAGCAGCTCTCCGAAGGCGAAGCCCTCAGAGAAGTACGTCGGGAGCAGACCCATGGTCCAGGGGTTCGCCTCCTGGTCGGACGAGAACATCGTCGCGCCGGTGACCAGAAGCACCTGCGGGATCTCGTCCTCGTTGGCGATCGGCAGAATGGCTGCGTTGGTCGGGGTGCCGAGGGCACCCACGTACGCGAAGATCCCGTCGTCGACCAATTGACGGAAGTTCGACACGGCCTTCGACGGGTCGTACACGTCATCGAGGTAGGTGAGTTCGACGGTGCGGGTGTTTCCGTCGCCGAACTCGAAGCCGCCCTCAGCGTTGCCCGCTTCGAGATAGGTGTAGAGACCGGCGACCGAGCACGATCCCGGGCCGGCCGTTGGGCCGCTCAGCGGGCTGCTGATGCCCAAGCTCAGGGTGGTGTCGGTGATGCCCGGGCTGGCCTCGTCGGTGCCGGTGTCGCCGTCGTCACCGCGGGAGCATCCCGTGATGAGCAGGGCGGCGATGGCACCCGTGGCCACGACGCCGCTGATGCGGCTCGCGTTACGGAAGTTCATCATTGACCTTGCCTCTTTCTGTTGTTCTTCTCGGTGTTATTCATCTCAGTGGACTTCGGAGTGGTGGTGTCGGGCGCGAGCGCCCGATCCGAAGGGCTTAGGGGAGCCGCGGGCGGCCCGTCGGTTGACCCGCCGCGACGACCGAGCGAGCGCACAACCTGGGCGATCCGGCGGGGGAGCGAGACAACGCCGCCGGGTACCAGGAACAGCACGGCGAGCAGGATCGCGCCCGAGAAGAGCGCGGTCAGTGACGGGTCGATCTCGTTGGCGAGGTTGGGCACGAGCACGAAGTAGATTGCAGCGAAGATCGTGCCGAGGATGCTGGCCGAACCGCCGATGACCATCGCGGCGACCATGTTGATCGAGGTGTGGAACGACATGGTTTCGGGGGAGGTGTATTGCACGACGCCGAGATAGAGGAATCCGGCAACGCCACCGAACAGGCTTGCGATCGTGAACGCGAGCACCTTGTAGCGGTAGGGCGAGATTCCGATCGAGATGGCGACCGCCTCGTTCTCCTTCACGATGCGGAAGGCGCGCCCCATCCGTCCGCGGACGAGATTGCGGGCGAGCAGGAACATCAGCGCGGCAATGATGACGACGATGTAGTACCGCCACTGGTCGTTCTCGAGGAAGCCCTCGGCCCACTCCGGGGTACGCAGCCAGCTCACCGTCGTGCCTTGAGCTCCGCCGGTGAACTCGCGGAAGCGCTTCGCGAGAGGGATGCCGATGATCGGCAGCGCGATCGTCACCATCGCGAGGGCGAGCCCTCGCAGTCGGGCAGCGGCGAGAGCGACGACGAGGCCGACGACCGCCGGGACAACTGCGCACAGGATGAAGATGAGGGGGATGGGCCAGCCTTCGGTGACTCCGTAGGCGGCGATGTAGGCGCCGAGGCCGAGGAACGCGCTCTGACCGAGCGAGACCTGGCCGGTATAGCCCATCACGATGTTGAGCCCGAGGATCGCGACGGCGAAGACCGCCATGAGCGAGAGCTGGTAGTTGACGAATTTGCTCGAGATCAGCGGCATGACGATGAGCAGAGCGGCGATGGCTATGCCGATGCCGATGCGCACCCAGCGGTTCGTGGTGAGTTTCGTCGCAGTGTTCATGAGAGGCATGTTCATCAGACCCGCACCACGACCTTCCGCCCGAAGAGTCCCTGGGGTCTCACGATCAGAATGATGATCATCACCAGGAACGGCACGGCGATCTTGAGATCGTTGCCGATGATGTCGATGTACGCGCCAGCGAGGTTTTCCACTACTCCGATGAACCAGGCCGCGACGACCGCGCCGAGGGGCGAGTCGAGCCCGCCGAGGATCGCCGCCGCGAGGGCATAGACGAGGACGAAATCGAGCATTCCGGGGCTGACGAACAACTGTGGTGCGACGAGCACCCCGGCGATGACGCCGAGCACCGAGGCGAGGCCCCAGCCGACCATGAGCAGCCGACTCACCGGCAGGCCGGAGAGGGATGCCGACACCGGGTTGTCGGCGACGGCGCGCATCGCGAGACCGAGTTTCGTGCCGCGGAACAACAGTTGCAGCAGCACGACGACGATCGCGAGCACGATGATCGTGCCGATCGATCTGAGGCTGACGAACACGCCGCCGAGGTTGAACGTCTCCAGGCCGAAGAACGACGGGAACTGCCGTGGTTCGTAGCCGAAGAAGAAGGCGGAAATGCCACCGAGCAGCACGAACAGCCCGATCGTCACGACGACCGCAGTGTCGGGGTCGCCCCGCTCGAAGGGGCGAACGATCACGCGTTCGAGGACGGCTCCGAGCACAAAGGCGAATACGACCGCGCCGAGGATCGCGAGCGCTAGCGGGGCTCCCGCATTGACGAGGGCGTAAGCGACGAAGGTCGACAACACCGCCATCCCACCCTGCGCGAAGTTGATGAGACCGGTTGCCCGGTTGACCAGCACGATCGCGAGAGCGAGGGCGCCGTAGATCGATCCGGTGGCGAGACCCTCGATGACGAGCTGGATGAAGTACTCCACGTCAGCCTCCCAGGTACGCGCGACGTACCTCGTCGAGACCTAAGAGCTCGTCCCGGGATCCGGTGAGCGACATGCTGCCGATCTCGAGCACGATCGCGTGATCGACCACCGAGAACGCGAGCATCGCGTTCTGCTCGACCACAACCATCGCCACCCCTTGTTCGCTGCGCAGCCGCCGGATTGCCCGGTACACGTTCTGCGCTGTGCTGGGCGCGAGCCCGAGCGACGCCTCGTCCAGCAGGATCAGCCGTGGTTGGGCCATGATCGCGCGGGCGATCGCGAGCATCTGCTGTTCGCCGCCCGACAGCGCAGAAGCGTTCGACCCGATTCGCTCGCGGAGGTTGGGAAACAGGTCGAGGCACAACTCCAGGTCGGCCGCGACGCCCTGGCGATCTTTGCGCAAGTAGGCGCCGACCCGGAGGTTGTCGCGCACTGAAAGATCACCCAACGTCCCTCGACCCTCCGGCACGTGAGCAATCCCGAGCGATGCCACCCTGTCGGGCCGATACCCGGTGATGTCACGACCGTCGAAGGTGATCTTGCCGCCCGTCGCGATCATCCCGCTGATCGCGCGTAACGTCGTCGTCTTCCCGGCGCCGTTCGCACCCAGGATTCCGACCGCGTCGTTTTCGCCGACCCGGAACGAAATGCCGTGCAGCACCTGGGCGTGACCGTATGACGCTGTCACGTTCTCCAGCTCAAGCAGCGTCATCGTCGCTCATCTCCTTGCCGAGGTAGGCCTCAACGACCTGCGGATCGGACTGCGCTTCGGCGGCGGTGCCCTCCATCAACTTCGCGCCGTGGTCGAGCACGACGACTCGATCGGTCAACGCGGAGATGAGACCCATGTGGTGCTCGACGATGACGATCGTCACGTCGAAGTCGGTACGCATCGTGCGGACCGATGCGATGAAGCTCTCCACCTCGGCATGCGAAAGTCCCGCGGCCGGCTCATCGAGCAGCAGCAACCGCGGATGCGACATCATCGCCCGCACCAGTTCGACGCCCTTGTGCAGGCCGTGCGACAACTCGTCGGCCGTGATGTCGGCCGCCCACCCCAACCCGAATCGCTCGAGCAGGTCGCGGGCCTCGCTGCGCGCCTCCCGCTCACGCTTCATGGTCGGAGGGATTCGTAGGGCCCAACTCACCGGGCCGCCCGGGAGGTGGCTGTGCGCGCCGAGCAACACGTTTTCCAACACCGAGGCTTCGAGTCGAAGAGCTGGGTGTTGGAAGGTGCGAGCCAGACCCGCGACCTTCGCCAGCCGTGCCGGCGCGAGCGATAGCGTCTCCACGTCGTCGATTCGAATCGAACCCGATGAGGGCTTGTAGTGCCCGCTGATGCAGTTGAAGAGAGACGTCTTGCCAGCCCCGTTGGGCCCCACGAGGCCGAAGACAGCCCCGGGTTCAACCTCGAGGCTGACATCCTGGAGCACCGAGATGCCCCCGAAGTGCAGGGAGACATCCGTGAGCTTCAGCCGAGCGGCCATAGCCGTCCTCCGCTTCGTTGCAGAAAGTCGTTTTGGTGGCGGGGTGTGGCCACGCTAACCCGTCGCGCGCAAGCGGGCAACCGTTTTGTCGACAATTTCGTCAACGAAGGTGCTTCGGCCACGTTGCCTCCTGCTGTGTGAGGGAAAACCTAGGGGAGGGGTAGATTGTTGACAATTCGATTCCCAACTAGTGGAAGTTTGACCCGCATGGCTGTGCAAGAACGGATTCTCAGCATCCTCGGTGCCTTCACTGCCGACCGCCCCAGCCTGAGCCTGTCGGACATCGCCGAAGTCACCGAAATGCCTATCTCGACGGCGCATCGCTTGGTGGGCAACCTCGTCGCGTGGGGAGCCCTCGAGCGCGACGAGCGACGCCGGTACGTGATCGGCCTGCGGCTGTGGGAGATCGGGCTGCTCTCGCCGCGCGCCTATCGTCATCGCTCGCGCATCCTGCCACTTCTGGAGGAGCTGTTCGTCGCGACCCGTGAACATCTCGTGTTGACTGCACTCCTCGATGGGGAGGCCGTCATGGTCGAACAACTGCTCGGTCGCGGCGGCGCGCGGCTCGCGGCCGGCCTGGGGGAGCGGCTGCCGTTGCACGCGTCGTCACCGGGCCACATCTTCCTCGCGTTCGGGCCGCCCGAGCTGTGGGAAGTCATCGAGGCCGAGCCGCTGCACGCCTACACGTCGCACACCGTCACCAACCCCGACCAACTCCGTGCCATCGTGCGCGAGGTGCGGCGCACTTCGGTGGCGATCAGCGAGGGCGCGATCGTGTCGAGCACCGTGTCGATCTCGGCGCCGGTGTTCACCCAGCGAGGGGAGTTCTACGGCGCCGTCTCGTTGGTCGCGACGATCGGTACGGTCGACCCGAGAGCGCTGGCGCCCCTCGTGCTCAAGACGGCGCGGCTCATCAGCGCGGCACTCCTCCCGGTCAGCGAAGAGGCGCCATTCCGGCCGCTCCGGCGCGCGGATTGATCGAGCAGATCCGAAGAAGCGGGCCCGACCGGCCGTGCTTATCGTGGGAGAGTCGGGCGGATGCCCGGGCAACGAAGGGATTCAAGATGGCTGAGAAGAAGACGCCCGACGGGCTGAGCGCCGACGAGCGCGACGCGGTGAAAGAGCGCGCCGCCGAATTGCGCGCGCAATCCAAGGCTGCCGACAAGCGTGAGGCCGGCCTGAAGGACGTGCTCGCCGCGATCTCGAAGCTCGACGGCAGTGACCAGAAGCTCGCGACCCGACTCCACGAAATCGTGACTGAGGCGGGTCCCTCCCTCGTGCCCAAGACGTACTACGGGATGCCGGGCTGGGCCAACGACGAGGGCAAGATCGTCTGCTTCTTCCAACCGGCGTCGAAGTTCAAAGTGCGCTACGGCACGTTCGCATTCGAACAGCCCGCGAAACTCGACGAGGGCACGATGTGGCCGACGGCCTGGGCGCTTCTCGAGATGACTCCCGCACACGAGAAGGCCATCACGGCACTGGTGAAGACGGCGGTGAGCTGAGCTCATTCTGCGGTCGGCCGAGCTGCCGTCCGAGGATGACGAGACCGAGCGCGACGAAGCCAACGGCCGTCGCCGCAATCGCGAGATCAGCCAGTGGACGCAGGCTGAGGATCGCCGTGAAGTCGGCGGCCGCGTGCACGAGGATGAGCGGCGTCACCCACCGGTAGCGGTACTGGAACGCCACGAGGGCGAACCCCGTGCATGCCGAGACCACGATGTTGCCGGCAATGTCGACGGCGTCACGTCCCGTGGTTGCGAAGGCGGAGAGGTGCTGCAAGCCAAAGAGGGCCGCCGTCAGGACCACGGCGGAGAGGGGCCCGAACGCCGCACGCAGCCGCTCCAGCACGACCACCCGGCTCGTGAGTTCCTCGTTGATCCCGACCAGCAGCAGGGTCAATGCCCACAGGCCGTACCCCGGCGGACGGTTCTCAAGCCCGCCCGGAACCGCCCAGACGAGCACCTCCGCGATCAACACGAGCAGGACGATCGCCGCCCGAGGTCCGCGCCAGCCGACGAGGATTCCGGAGGTGCGCCACAAGCGGCGAACGGTGACCAACACGACGGCGTAGAGGACGCAGGCGACATTCGCGAAGAGGCCCATGTACCACCCGGAGATCCCGATCAGCGGCGCGACGGTGAGCGCCAACATGAGCACCGCAAATCGTCCGATGTGCACCGCCACAGCGAATCCGAAAGCACGAAGTCGAGACGATGGCACGCCGCGAGGCTATCTCGGACGCTGATCCTCCAGATGAACTCTGAATGAAACCCCACTCCGATAAGCAACATTATGTCAGTTCACTCTGGACGTCTACCGGTCATCGGGCACGCTTACCGGGTTACCAGTCGATGCGGCCTCTCCCTCGCGCCGCGAGAAAGTCGTTTGCCGCGGAGAATGGGCGGGCGTCGGCCACTTTAGGTAGGGTCGTCGTCGCCCATGCGACAGGGTGCGCCATGCGGACGACCAGGTGCCGCGAAGGCAACTCCGCCTCGGCCACGAGCTCCCCCGCCGGGCTTCCGAAGGCCAAGAACACCGTGGGACCCGACCTCGCGCCTACGGCTCGGAGC
>NZ_JANMSQ010000077.1:0-13567 GCF_031389465.1 Pseudolysinimonas sp. | reverse complement strand
GTACGGGCGCTCAAGGTACAGGCGCTCAATCGGTCACGCGCCCGAGGTAGTCCCCGGTGCGCGTGTCGACCTTGACGCGGGTGCCCTGCTCGAGGAACAGGGGCACCTGCATCTCGTAGCCGGTCTCTAGCGTCGCGGGCTTGGTTCCGGCGCTCGAGCGGTCGCCCTGAAGGCCGGGTTCGGTGTAAGTGACCTCGAGTACGACCGAGGTCGGCAGCTCGACGTAGAGCGCCTCGCCCTCGTGGGTCGCGATCGTCACGGTCTGGTTCTCGAGCATGAAGTTGGCGGCGTCGCCGACCACCACGCCGGGAACCGTCACCTGGTCGTAGTCAGTCGTGTCCATGAACACGAAGCCGTCGCCGTCCCGGTACAGGTACTGGAAGTCGCGGCGGTCGACCGTTGCGAAGTCGACCTTCGTGCCGGCGTTGAACGTCTTGTCGACGACTTTGCCCGACATGATGTTCTTCATCTTGGTGCGCACGAAGGCGCCGCCCTTGCCCGGCTTGACGTGCTGAAACTCCACGACATTCCAGAGTTGGCCGTCGAGGTTGAGAACGCTGCCGTTCTTGATGTCGTTGGTCGTTGCCACGAGGGACGAGCTTAGCCGCGGCCGACCGCGCTGAGCGCCAGCACGTAGGAATCGAAGCCGAAGCCGGCGATCACGCCCGTTGCAACCGCCGAGATGACACTCGTGTGGCGGAACTCCTCGCGCGCGTGGGGGTTCGAGATGTGAACCTCAACGAGCGGGATGCCCGCAGCTGTCACGAGCTTCGCGGCGTCGCGAAGGGCGTAGCTGTAGTGCGTGAACGCGGCCGGATTGAGGATGACCGGAGTCTCGGTGTCGACTGCCTCGTGCAACCAGCCGATCAGCTCCGCCTCGTCGTCGGTCTGCCGCACGTCGATCTCGGTGCCCTCGGTCGCCTTCTCCGCGAGCAGCACCCGCAGGGCAGAAAGGTCTTGCGCGCCGTACACGTCAGGCTCGCGACTCCCCAGCCGCCCCAGGTTCGGCCCATTGAGCACCAGCACACGCGACATGTCCCCGAGCGTATCGGCCCCGCCAACCCGTTGGTTGAGCAGCGCCCGAAGGGCGCGTGTCGAAACCCGTTGGTTGGGGCCTTGGGGAGGGGTCAGGCTTCGGCGAGGTTTTGGTAGGCGAGGAAGAGCAGCGACTCGTCGGGACCTTCAAGGGTGGTGGGCCGACCGATGCCGTCGAGCACGATGAAGCGCAGCATCCCGGCGCGCGACTTCTTGTCGCGCTGCATGGTCGCGAGCAGCGTCTTCCAGCGCGCGACCGGGTAAGTCGTGGGCAGCGACAGGGAGGTGAGGATGCTGCGATGCCGTTCGACTGCCTCGTCGGAGAGGTTGCGGGTGAGCCGCGACAACTCGGCGGCGAACATCATGCCGATCGCGACTGCGGCGCCGTGCCGCCACTGGTAACGCTCGGCGTGCTCGATCGCGTGGCCGAGGGTGTGCCCGTAGTTGAGGATCTCGCGCAGGCCCTGCTCGGTGAAGTCCTCACCGACGACGCGAGCTTTCACGCCGATCGAGAGTTCGACGACGCGCCGGAACTGCGGCGTGCGAGGGTCGGTGGCGGCGTCGACATCCGCTTCGATGATGTCGAGAATCTCGGGCTCGGCGATGAATCCGGCTTTCACGATCTCGGCGAACCCGGCGAGGATCTCGTTCTTCGGAAGCGCGTCGAGCGTTTCGAGGTCGCACAACACTGCCCGTGGCGCGTGGAAGGCGCCGACGAGGTTCTTTCCCTCTGCGGTGTTGATCCCCGTCTTCCCGCCGACGGCGGCATCCACCATGCCGAGCACCGTCGTCGGGATCTGCACGACGTCGACGCCGCGCAACCAGGTGGCGGCGACGAAGCCCGCGAGATCGGTCGTCGCTCCCCCGCCCAGGCCGATCACGGCATCCGTGCGGGTGAAATCGGTCTGGCCCATGACGCCCCAGCAGAATGCGGCGACCTCGACCCTCTTCGCGTTCTCGGCGTCCGGCACCTCGGCGAGGTAGACCTCGTAGCTGCCGGAGAGCTGTTCTCGCAGAGCTTCGGCGCGCGCCGCGAGTGTCGGCGCGTGCACGATCAGCAGTTTCGCCGTCTTCGGCGAGAGCACATCGGGGATTCCCTCGAGCAGTCCGCGGCCGACGAGCACGTCGTAGCCGGGGGTGCCTGCGACGGGGATGGTCGTCACGTCGTCGTCAGCCATGCCGCCACCTCCGTCGCCATTTCGTCATTGGCACGGTGCGAGGTGTCGAAGGTGGCATCGGCGAGTCGCTCGTAGATCGCCCAGCGGGGCTCGTTGAGCGCGATCCAATCCCGCACCCCGTTGCGCACCAGCGGCCTGTCGGTGTCGCCGGCCAACCGGCGGGTCACCGCTTCGGGCGAAATCGTCAGGAACACCACACGATGTGCGGCGAGATCGGTCTGCGTGTCCGGGTCGAGAACCGCGCCCCCGCCGAGCGAAACGATACCCTCGCCCTGCAGCGCACGGCGCACCGTCTCGCGTTCGATCGCGCGGAAGTGCGGTTCGCCGTGCTCGAGGAAGATCTGCGGGATCGGCCCGTGCTCGGCAACGATCATGCGATCGGTGTCGCCGAACGGCACGCCGAGAACCCGCGCGACGCGTTTTCCGAGGCGTGACTTGCCCGCGCCGCTCGGTCCGATGAAGACGATCACGTTCACTCCGGCGCTGATGCCGGTGCGGTACGCAGCGACTCGGGGATGGCCGCGAGGTAGCCGGCCAGGTTGCGGCGGGTCTCGTCGATCGAGTCGCCGCCGAATTTTTCGAGCATCGCATTGGCCAACACGAGCGCGACCATCGCCTCAGCGACAACCCCGGCTGCCGGCACGGCACACACATCCGACCGCTGGTGGTGCGCTTCCGCTGCGGCCCCGCTCGCGACATCCACCGTACGCAGCGCGTGCGGAACCGTCGCGATCGGTTTCATCCCGGCGCGCACCCGCAACAGCGTGCCCGTCGACATGCCGCCCTCGATACCGCCCGCCCGATCGGAGAGCCGGGTGATGCCGTCGGCGCCGATCACCAGTTCGTCGTGGGCCGCCGAACCGGGTCGAGTCGTCGTCGTGAAGCCGTCGCCGACCTCCACGCCCTTGATCGCCTGGATGCTCATGAGCGCTCCAGCGAGCTGCGAGTCGAGTCGGCGGTCCCAGTGCACGTAGCTGCCGAGTCCCGGCGGCAGGCCGAACGCGAGAACCTCGACGACACCGCCGAGGGTGTCTCCGCTGTCGTGAGCACGGTCGACTTCAGTCACCATCGCGGCAGAGGTCGCGGCGTCGAAGCATCGCAACGGGTCGGCGTCGAGCGCATCGACGTCGTCGGCGGTCGGGAGAGCAGAGCCGTCGGGCACCCGCACGTCGCCGATCGACAGGGTGTGAGCGACCAGCCGGATGCCGAGCTCGCCCAGGAAGGCGCGGGCAACTGCACCGAGCGCGACCCGGGCCGCTGTCTCGCGAGCACTCGCCCGCTCGAGGACGTTGCGGGACTCCTCGAAGTCGTACTTTTGCATGCCGACCAGATCGGCATGGCCGGGCCGCGGGCGCGTAAGCGGCGCCCCCCGGCCTTTCGGAAGGGTTTCAGGGTCGACCGGCTCAGCGCTCATGACGTCGACCCAACGCGGCCACTCGGTGTTGCCGACGCGCAGGGCGATCGGCGATCCCATGGTGAGGCCGAACCGGATGCCGCCCGAGATGTCGAGAACATCCTCTTCGAACTTCATCCGGGCGCCACGGCCGTAGCCGAGCTTGCGGCGCTGCAGGTCGGCCTGGATGGCGGCCTTCGACACGGGAACGCCGGCGGGCATCCCCTCGAGGATCGCCACCAGTTCGGGGCCGTGCGACTCCCCCGCGGTCAACCAGCGCAGCATGACTACCAATCTTTCCAGGTCGGCTCAGTCTTCCAGCTTCAGACCGACCGATTCGCGCATCGCCTCGATCACGGCATCCTCGTGGTCGAGTTCGCCACCCTCTTCGCCGGTCGTGAAAATGCGCACCTGCGCGATGGCCTGGTGCAGCAGCATCTCGAGGCCACTCACGACCGTGCCGTCACGCTCCACCCAACGGGCAGCCCGCGGTGTCGGCCACGGGTCGTAGGGCACCTCCATCAGCACCTCACCGAGGTCTGCGTCAGGTACATCTTCCGGATCGACGTCGCCGGGCAGCGTGTTGATGACGAGGTCGGAACGCACCGGAACGTGCGACCCATACAACCGCCACTCGGTGTGTACGCCGAGTCGGTCGCCGAGCCGCTCAAGAGCCGCGATCCCGTCGAGACTCCGGCCGGAGATCAACACACGCGACGCTCCGAGACGCGATGCGGCGAGAAAAGCCGACGCCGCGGTGTTGCCGGTGCCGATGACGTGCACGGTGTCGACATCCGAGACCCCATGGTCGCCCAGCGCCCCCACGATCCCCGTGACATCGGTGTTGAAGCCCTGCGGCCCGTCCGGGCCGAGCAGCACGGTGTTCGCGGATCCCGAAATCTCGACGAGTTCAGACCGTGCGGCGAGCATCGGCAGCACCTCGCGCTTGAGCGGCATCGTGAGCGACAGCCCTCGCCACGATGCGTCGAGTCCACCGAAGAACACGGCGAGGGCGCCCGACGGCACCTCTCGGCGCCCGTAGTCCCACGGCAAGTCGAGCACGCCATACGCGGCTCGGTGCAGGTCGGGCGAGCGCGAGTGCTCGATGGGCGAGCCGAGTACGGCAAGACGACGAACTCCCGGATCGGCCGCTCTCACTCGCAGGCTGCGTTCATTCGCAGTACGACGCGTTTTCGTCGCTTGCGCGACACCACTCGTAGAGCTGCTCGGCAGCCGCCTGGTGCTGACTCGCGGTCTCCGAGAAGACCGTTTCGCCCGTCTGCAGGTTGATCGGCACGAAGAACAGCCATGGGCCTTCGGCCGGCGTGATCGCCGCCTTGATCGCCTCCTCGCCGGGCAAGCCGATGGGGCCGTACGGCAGACCCGGGTGGAAGTAGGTGCTGTACAGGTTGTCGGGGTTCTGCCGCTCCTCCTCCGTCGTCCACACCGTGTCGGTGTTGCCGGTGCCGTAGGCGACGGTCGCATCCGATTCGAGCAGCATGTTCTGGTCGAGCCGGTTGGTGAACACCCGGGCGATCTTGTACATGTCCTCGACGTTCGGACCCGACTCGCGTTGCACGAGCGCCGCCATCTTGAGGATGTTCAACCGGTTTTCGGGTGCCACGCCCAAGGCATCCAAGCGCGCGAACATTTCGTCGACGGTGACCTGAATGGCTTCCTGCGCCGTGACGCCCGGATCGAATTGGTAGGTCGCCGGGAACATCCAGCCTTCGAGGTTCGGCGCCTCGGCCGGGACGCCGAACGACATGTAGTCCTCGGCGGCCGCCTGGAGGTCCTCGATCGGGATTTCGGTTGATGCCGCGATCTGTTCGAGCGCGCCGTGGTAACTCATGCCCTCGGTGATCAGTACCTGGTTGATGAACTGATTTGCCGGGTCGGTGACAGCCGCGACCGCCGACTCAGCGCTCATCTCCCTTTGTAGGCGGAACGTGCCGGGAAAGAAGACAACGGGATCCCCGGCCGCCTCGCGCGCGATGAGGTACTCCCAGACGGCGTCGAAGCTCAGGGTGACTTTCGCTTCGTGCAGTTTCCGCGCGACATCGTCACCGAGGTCGCCGGATGCGATCGTCACAAGCGCCTCGGTGCCGTTGCCCTCGCCGACGTAATCGTTGGAGATCTCCCAGCCCAGCAATTCGCGCACGTTGTCTTCGTAGTTGATCCAGGCGAATGCTGCGGCGCCGCCACCGCCCGCGATCACGACGGCAAGGATCACCAGGATGGCGATCAGCCCGCGCCGCTTCTTCTTGGGCTTCGCGCTGTCGCCTGATGGGGGCCGACCCCCGCTGCGTCCACCGCGGCTCGCCTGCTGCTCCTCGCGCTCACGAAGTTCGCGTCGCGTCAGGGTTGCTTCGGCGACAGGCGGTGACGCGTGCTGCGATTGCGCCTCGGCTGCGGCAACCGCAAACGGGTCGGATGCGCGGACCCCCGGGTATGCGCCGGTGCCCGGCTCCGGCGCCGCCGGTGTTTGCGGGCGGATGGGTTCTCCTCCGGCGGGACGGAAGATCTCGTCCCAGCTCGGTTCGTTGGTGTTCGTCACACTTCTCCCTCGGGGTCGACCAGGGAGCCTGGCGGTTGGCCCGCCGAGCGCTCGTGGTCGAGGGCGTTCTGCAGGATGATAACAGCGGCAACTTGGTCGATCACGGGACGTGAGCCCTTGGTACGTCGCCCGGCGGCGTGCAGCGCGCGCTGTGCGGAGACCGTCGACAGCCGCTCGTCGACGAGCCGCACCGGGACTCCGATCCAGCCCGCGACGGCCGTGGCAAACTCGCGGGCGTCCGTCGTCGATGCCGTGTCGCCGCCCTGCAACGAGAGCGGCAGCCCGATCACGATCTCGATCGCGCCGTACTCCTCGACGAGGATGCGGAAGGCTCGCTCATCCGCGTCAGCGCGCGCGATGGTCGCTACCGGGGTCGCCAGCAATCCGTCTCGATCGCACACCGCAACCCCGACCCGGGCCTTGCCGACGTCGACGCCGAGGCGCACTCCGGGACGCACGCTGCCGCTACCGCAGCGCGTCGGTAATGCCCGAAAGCGCCGCGCCGATCGCCGCCACGTCGGTGCCGCCGCCTTGCGCGAGGTCGTCTTTGCCGCCGCCGCCGCCGCCGAGGGTCGCCGCCGCTTGCTTGGCCAGCACGCCCGCCTTCGCGCCGGTATCGCGCGCCGCCGGGTTGGTCGCGACGATCACCGCGGGCTTGTCAGACACCCGGGCGGCGAGAGCCACCACTGCGGCGTCAGACCCGAGCCGCTCGCGCACGCTGGTCGCAAGCGACCGCAGCTCGTCGGCCGAGGACAGCTCACCGAGGTCTTCGACGACCGCGAGATACGCGCCGATCCGGGTCGCGCTTTCGACCAGCACCGGTACCCGGCCGGAGAGCTTCTGAGATTCGAACGCGGCGATCTTCTTCTCGGCTGCTTTGAGCTGTTCGACGAGCGAGGTGATGCGCTCCGGCAGCTGGTCGCGGGGGGTCTTGAGCGAGCTGGTCAGTTGCGCGACGATCGCACGCTCCGCCGTCAGATCCCGGAACGCGTCGAGCCCAACGAGCGCTTCGACCCGACGGTTGGTCGAGCCGACGCTGGACTCGCTGACGAGGTTGACGATGCCGACCTCCGCCGAGGTGCGCACGTGAATGCCAGCGCACAGTTCGCGCGACCACGGGCCGCCGATGTCGACCATCCGCACGGTGTCGCCATACTTCTCGCCGAACAACGCCATCGCGCCGGCCGCCTTCGCCTCATCGAGGGACAGGATGCGGGTGGTCACGTCGAGGTTGTCGCGCACGGCGTTGTTGGCGACCTCTTCGATCTCCGACCGAGTGTCGGGCGACAGCGCCTGGTTCCACGAGAAGTCGAGCCGCATATAGCCGGCCTTGTTGTATGAGCCCGACTGGTGCGCCTCGCTGCCGAGGGTCTGGCGCAGGGCGGCATGCACGAGATGCGTCGCCGAGTGCGCCTGGGACGCGGCGTGCCGGTAGGTGGGGTCGACAACCGACGTGGCTACGGCATCCACGGCGACCTCGCCGGAGCGAACCCGCACGGTGTGGCTGATGAGTCCCTTGACCGGGCGCTGTACGTCGAGCACTTCGAGGTCGAATCCGTCGCCGACGATTGAGCCCTGGTCGGCGGCCTGCCCACCCGACTCTGCGTAGAGGGACGATTCGGCAAGGATGACTTCCGCCACCTGCCCGGCCGTTGCCGTGGTCACCGGCTGCCCGTCGACGAGGATGCCGAGCACCTTCGTCTCGGTCTCGAGCGCGTCGTACCCGGTGAAGACCGTCTCGCCCATGTTCCGCAGCTCGGAGTAGATCGCCAGATCGGCAATCGCGCCCTTCTTCGCCTTCGCGTCGGTCTTCGCACGCGTGCGCTGCTCGGTCATCAGCTTGTCGAAGGCGTCGCGATCGACGGTGAGGCCCGCCTCTTCGGCGATCTCGAGCGTCAGATCGATCGGGAAACCGAAGGTGTCGTGCAACAGGAACGTCGTGTCGCCGGGCAGGGTCGCGGCGCCCTTCTTCTGCGCCTCCGCAACCGCGGTGTCGAGGATCGTCGTGCCGCTCGCCAGCGTCGACAGGAATGTCTCCTCTTCGCCGAGGGCGAGGCGCGAGGTGCGGTCCCAGTTCTCTTCGACATCCGGGTAGGCGTCGCGCATCGCCACCCGGCTCGCTTCGAACAACTCCGCGAACGACGGCGCGTCGACGCCGAGCAGCCGCATCGAGCGGATGGCGCGACGCAACAGGCGACGCAGGATGTAGCCGCGCCCCTCGTTGCCCGGAGTTACCCCGTCGGTCATCAGCATGAGACCCGAACGCACGTGGTCGGCGATCACCCGGAAGCGCACATCGTCGCCGTGGTCGGCGCCGTACGTCTTGCCCGAGAGGGCGACAGCCGCATCCAGGACGGGGCGTACCTGGTCGATCTCGTACATGTTGTCGACGCCCTGCTTGATGAACGCGACGCGCTCCATGCCCATGCCGGTGTCGATGTTCTTCTTCGGCAGTTCCCCGACGATGTCGAAGTCGACCTTGCTGCGCACATTCTGGATCGCGTACTGCATGAAGACGAGGTTCCAGATCTCGACGTAGCGGTCGTCGTCGGTCGCCGGTCCCCCGTCGATGCCGTACGCGGGGCCGCGGTCGAAGAAGATCTCGGAGCACGGTCCGGCCGGTCCCGGCTGCCCGGTCGACCAGTAGTTGGAGTCCTTGCCGAGGTTCTGGATGCGGTCGTCCGAGAGCCCGGCGACGCTCTTCCAGAGCGCGCGCGCCTCGGTGTCTTCCTCGTAGACGGTGACCCAGAGGTCCTTCTCGTCGAAGCCGAGGCCGCCCGCGCTCTCGGGGCTCGTGAGCAGCTCCCAGGCGTAGGAGATCGCGCCTTCTTTGAAGTAGTCGCCGAAGGAGAAGTTGCCGTTCATCTGAAAAAACGTGCCGTGCCGAGGGGTCTTACCGACCTCTTCGATGTCGTTCGTGCGGATGCACTTCTGCACGCTCGTAGCACGCGGGTACGGAGCCGGCACCACGCCCGTGAGGTACGGGATGAACGGCACCATCCCGGCCACCGTGAACAGCAGGCTCGGGTCGTCGCTGACGAGCGATGCGGAGGGTACAACGGTGTGCCCGCGCTCACCGAAGAAGGTGAGCCAGCGGCGGTGGATGTCGGCGGTCTGCACAGTGCTTCCTGGGTTCGTTCGCCGCCCGGAGGGCGGGTTTGGGGCCCTGCGGCGCGGCGGACCGCCCGGCGGGCGACCGCCGGCGAGGGGTCGGCGGGCTACTTGGCGGCGGTGCGGGCGCGAGCGCCGATGTCCGACACGACACCGTCGACCGTCTGCTTCAGCTCGGCCTCACGGCTCTTGTAGCCCTGCACGACGGCGTCGCCGAAGTCCTTGGCCTTCTTGTCGACGTCGGCGAAGAACTTCTGGCCCTCGGGCGTCTTGGAGACCTGGTGGGCGATCGCGAATCCGGCGGCGACACCGACGGTGAGAAGCAGCAGACCCTTCATGTAATCCTCCTGGAGATACGACGACGGGGAAGTGCCCAGCTTACGTCGCCGCCGACACCCTCGCCTCCGTCGATGTGACGGCGGCGAGGCTAACCGTCAACCACGAAGGTGGCGACGACTTCTCCCGAGCCGACGTGACCCTCGTCGCCCGGGCCGTCGACCGAACCGGTGATGGTGCGGGTGACTTGGCCAAGCACCACGACGGTGACCACGTAACGGGTTGGCGTGACCTCGCACGACGACCAGAGGTCGATGCGCACCGTGTACTCACCGGCCGGCGCGGTTCCTTCTTCCCACGTGACGTTTTCGTTGCGCACCGAATCGATCATGCATCCGGCGTTGGAGTCGAGGTCGAGGTCGCCACCAGACGCGGACGTCAACGCATCCCAGAAGATCTCCTCGCCATTCGGCTCGACGACATGGAGGTCGAGGTCGCTGTCGACATCCCACGAGACGCTCACCTGAACGTCGCCGGTACCGACGGGAAGGGCTTCGACAGCCTGCGGGACAGGCGTACCCTGACGCCCCGACTCGTCGACCGCGGCGAAATACGTCACGAACTCCTGACCCGGCAGTGCCTGGGGTACCGAGAAGACCAGGTCGGCTTCGGTGGCGGGCTCCGCGAGCACGATCTCCCAGTAGCCGAAATCGGGGGTGCCGTCCGAATCTGCGGCCGTCGCGAAGTGAGCCGACGCGCTCGCGCCGACGACGCCGAGCCCCGTTGGCTCCTCGGTCGGTTCCACCAACGCTTCGACCGCGACGCGCACCGCCTTGAACGCGGTGTCGGACCTGATCGTCTGACGGAGGCTGCCGCCGTTGATCACCGTTGCGCTAGCGCCCACCGTGAGTTCCGGCCCGTCGCCGCTGCCGGTCTCGATCTGTCTGCTCACGAGGGTGACCGTCGCGTCGCTGTCGGCGAACGAGACCTCGGAGATGTAGGTGTCCACCACGGTGGGCGGCGGCGGACCGGAGCACGCCGTCATCGTCACGAGGGCGAGCGCCCCCACGGCAAGAGAGGTCAGGAAGCTGGGCACTGCACGCAGTGACATGAGCGCAGCCTAGGCCACCCGGGTGCCGATCACGAGGGCCGCACGACATGACGATGCCCCGACGAGATGATCGCCGGGGCATCGCCTGAGTGTCTGAGTTATCGAGCGGCGTAGTACTCGACGACGAGCTGGACCTCAGCGGTGACCGGAACCTCGGCGCGCTTCGGGCGACGAAGCAGCGTGGCCTGGAGCTTGTCGAGCTGGACGTCGAGGTAGCCCGGGGTCTTCGGCAGAACGTCGACGTGACCGCCGGCGGCAGCGACCTGGAAGGGCTCGGTGCCTTCCGAGCGCTCCTTGACGTGGATCGTCTGGCCCGGCTTCACCCGGAACGACGGACGGTCGACGAGCTGGCCGTCGACGAGGATGTGGCGGTGCACGACCATCTGGCGCGCCTGCGCCGTGGTACGGGCGAACGCGGCACGCAGAACGAGTGCGTCGAGACGCATCTCGAGCAGCTCGACCAGGTTCTCACCGGTCAGGCCCTGGGTGCGACGTGCCTCGTTGAAGACGATGCGCAGCTGCTTCTCGCGAATGCCGTACTGCTCGCGCAGACGCTGCTTCTCGCGCAACCGGACGGCGTAGTCGCTGTCGGTCTTGCGCTTGGTGCGGCCGTGCTCACCCGGAGCGTAGGGACGCTTCTCGAGGTACTTGGCGGCCTTGGGCGTCAGCGGGATGCCGAGCGCACGGGAGAGACGCACCTTGCGGCGGTCCTGGGACTTCGTAACCAATTCAGTTCCTTCGAACACGTGGACGCGGCTGTCGCGACTCACGGACGTACATCACGCTCCCCCGAACCGAGCACGCACGTCGCGACGCCCTCGAAGGGATTGAAGAGTGGGATGTGTCCGTCATCCAGACGAACCCGCCTACTTTAGCAGAGTCGACCCGATCGACCCAGAACCAGCGACTACACCCGATCCATGTATTTCTTCCGGGCAGCCTGCGGGCTGACCCCGAGCCCCGCCGCGATCTCGATCCACGTCAAGCCGTCGCGCCGAGCCCTGAGCACGATCTCGTCGACGAGACGTTCGGCATCGTCGCGCGCGCGTACTGCGTCCTCGATCGGCGCTATCGCGCCGCGATCGCGATAGACCGCTGTCGCGGGATCGATCGCCTCGAGTCGTGCCAGCGCCTCTTCGATCGTGAGGGCATCCTTCTTCGTTTTCGTCATGGTGTCACCGGAGGTCGCGGCCAGTACTTATGCCGGACGGGCATCGCATGGATCACCAGCTGCCGTTCCAGCAGGACACGCCGTGCCGACGCGCAGCTTTGTGGATGAACGATTCATCCACAAAGACAACCTAAGTTGTTTTCGTGAAACTGGCAATGGATCACAGACCGACGGTACGAAACCGCTTCGCGCATCCGGCCCGGTCGCCGCAACCTGTGGGAATCGCGTCTGGGCCGACAGCGTTGAGGACGCTACTCCCCCCGCAGGATCGCCCGGATCTTCTCCAACCGCGCCGCGACGTCGCGTTCGTATCCGAAGCCGCTCGGGTCGTAGTAGGTCGTGCCGACCAGTTCGTCGGGCAGGTACTGCTGCGGGGCGACGCCGAACTCGGCGTCGTGCGCGTACTGGTAGCCCTTCCCGTGGCCGAGCCGTTTCGCCCCCGGGTAGTGCGCGTCGCGCAGATGAATCGGGATGCGACCGATCCGCCCGGCGCGCACGTCGGCGATCGCTGCATCGAGGGCCTGGTAGGAGGCGTTCGACTTCGGCGCGGTCGCCAGGTAGACGACCGCCTCGGCGAGCAGGATGCGGCCCTCGGGCATCCCGATCAACGCGACCCCTTCGGCGGCGGCGACCGCGATCGGCAGGGCTTGCGGATCGGCCATCCCGATGTCTTCCGCGGCGAGGATCATCACCCGTCGGGCGATGAACCGCGGATCCTCACCAGCTTCGATCATGCGCGCGAGGTAGTGCAGCGCGGCGTCGACGTCGGAGCCGCGCACGCTCTTGATGAACGCCGAGATGACGTCGTAGTGCTCGTCGCCCTGGCGGTCGTAACGCAGCAGCGCCCGATCGACGGTGGCGGCGACCAGTTCTGCTGAGATCGCCGGGATGCTTTCGCTCCCGTCTTTCACAGGCGCCGCATCCGCGAGCACCGCGGTGGCGGCGGCTTCGAGCGCGGTGAGTGCCCGCCGAGCGTCACCCGACGCGAGCCGCACGATCGCGGCGCGGGCGGCATCCTCGAGCGCCACGCTGCCGGCGAGTCCGCGCGCGTCGGCGACCGCCCGGTCGATGAGGAGGGCGAGGTCGTCGTCGCCGAGCGGTTCGAGGGTGAGCAGCAGGGAGCGCGAGAGCAGCGGCGCGATCACCGAGAACGACGGATTCTCGGTCGTCGCGGCGACCAGAATCACCCAGCCGTTCTCGACTCCGGGCAGCAGGGCATCTTGCTGGGCTTTCGAGAACCGGTGGATCTCGTCGAGAAAGAGCACCGTTGAAACGCCGTACAGGTCGCGGTCGGCGCGGGCCTTCTCCATCACCTCGCGCACGTCCTTGACGCCGGCCGACACCGCGGAGAGCTCGGTGAACCTTCGGCCCGACGAGTGCGCAATCGCCTGCGCGAGCGTCGTCTTACCGGTGCCTGGTGGACCCCAGAGGATCAGCGAAACCGCTCCTGACTCCCCTGTTGTGTCGTTGGCGAGGTTGACCAGCGGGGACCCGGGCTTGAGCAGGTGCGACTGACCCGTCACCTCGTCGAGCGAGCGAGGCCGCATCCGTACGGCGAGCGGCGAAGCGCCCGCGCGGAGTCCGGGCTGAGTCACTCGGCCAGCGTAGCCGCGACCTCCGGCACCGGCGCCGACCCGCAGCGATGCCCGCGCTAGAGTTCTCCACGGCAACGAAAGGGTTCTAGAGGCGTGGCATCTGTCAACAAGCAGCAGCGGGAGGCCGCGGCGCGGCTGAA
>NZ_JANMSQ010000316.1:0-14533 GCF_031389465.1 Pseudolysinimonas sp. | reverse complement strand
CTCGACCGATGTATCCCGACCCCGAGGCCACGATCGTCCGCTGGGGTGTGCCGGCGGAGCACATCGCGGCCCTCGCTGCGGAAGTCACGCCGCGATCCGAACCGTCAGGGGTCACTGCGGACGTCGTGCTCGAGGATGGCGACTCGCTCGACATCCCGGGTCGCGACGTGCGCGTGGTTCACACCCCCGGCCACACCGCGGGGTCGATCTGCCTGCACGACAAGACCGGCGGGCTCTTCTTCAGCGGCGACCACGTGCTGCCGACAATCAACCCGGGGCTGGGGCTCGGGGGCTTCACGCCCGACGATGATCCGATCGGCGCGGCCCTCGACTCGTACGCCCGGGTCGCCGCCTACGACGACACCGAGGTCTGCCCAGGTCACGGCTACCGGTTCCGGGGGCTCGCCGTCCGGTCCGGTCAGATCGCCGACCGGCATCGCCGGCGGAGTGCCGAGATCGCCGGGATCGCGACCGCCGCCCCCGGCGCCACCGTGTGGGATGTCGCATCCCGAGTGGAGTGGACGGACGGGTGGCAGAACCTGGCCGGCTTCCTGCGGCTGTCCGCGCTGGCTCAGACCGAGATGCATCTGCGCCACCTGCATCGGGCTAGGGCCGAAGCAGTACCTTGATCGAGCGGCGATCGTCCATCGCCGCATAGGCTTCCGCGACCTCTGCGAGCGGGAGTTCGAGGTCGAACACCGTGCCTGGCCGCAACCGGCCGTCGAGTACCTCGGGCAACAGCTCGGCGATGTAGTTGCGCACCGGGGCAACGCCGCCGCGTACGCCTACGTTGGAGCTGAACAGCTTCCTCATCGGCAGTTCGGGTCCTCCGTTGGGCACCCCGACGAAACCGACCTGACCGCCGGGCCGCGCGGAGCCCAGCGCCTGCCGCATCGACTCCTCGGTGCCGACGCACTCAAGTACCCGGTCGGCGCCGACACCGTCGAACATCTCCTGGATGACCCGGATGCCGTCCTCGCCGCGTTCGGCAACGACATCCGTCGCCCCGAACTCGTGCGCAAGAGCGGCGCGCGACTCGTGCCTCGACATTGCGACGATTCGGCTCGCGCCCAGACGGGATGCCGCGAGCACGCCGCACAGACCCACCGCTCCGTCGCCGACGACCACGACGGTGTCACCCTTCTGCACCCCGGCCGAGACCGCGGCATGGTGACCGGTGCCCATCACGTCGGAGAGCGTCAACAGGTGCGGGATGAGTGCGTCATCCACCGGTCCGGGCACGACCGCGAGCGTGCCGTCGGCCAGCGGAACCCGGATCAGCTCGCCCTGCCCGCCGTCCGCTGGGTGCCCCGTGCGGTCGTCGCCACCCCACCAGCTGCCCTGCAGGCACGAGGTCGAGAAGCCGTTGCGGCAGTTCACGCAGGTCATGTCGCAGACGTAGAACGGCGCGATCACGAAATCGCCGACCCTCACCTGAGCGACGGCGGCGCCGACCTGCTCGACGATGCCGACGAACTCGTGGCCGATGCGGCCGGTCGCCCGGGTCACCCCGCGGTACGGCCAGAGGTCCGACCCGCACACGCACGCCGCGACGACCCGCACGATCGCGTCGTCTCCGGTCAGCAGAACCGGGTCGGGCACCTCTTCGAAGCGGATGTCGTGGTCACCGTGAAGGAGCGTCGCGTGCATCTCTCGACGCTACTCCGATGGCTGACCCGCTCCGACGATTCGGCACCGGATACCAGGCACTCGCGCCAGCTTCGCGTCAGCCGTCACGAGTGGACAGTTCAATTCCTCGGCGAGCGCGAGGTACGCCGCGTCGTAGCTGGTCGCGTTCGCCGCGAGCTGCACCACGCGGGGCAGAAGTGCGGCGGTCGGCCAGACATCGAACTCGAACTCGGCGAGAACAGTGACTGCTGACCCGAACTCGTCCTGGCTGAGATGCCCGCCCAGCCATCGACCCCGAAGGCCGTTCACCGTCTCGAGCACAAAGTGCTCGGGAACGACCCAGTGCGGATCGCCTGCGATGCCGTCGACGACCGCGTCGCGTAGGAGCGCGTCGGTCGCCACGAGGTACTCGATCGCGGCCGAAGCGTCTACGGCGATCGTCACGCGGTTGACCCGCTCAACGCGTCGAGAATCTGCTGCGTGCGCTCGTCGCGCTGCCGTCGGATGAGGTCAGCGGAACTCTCGTCAGCGGCGATGCGAGCGATCGGGTTATCCCGCGTGCGCTTCAGCCAGGCACGGTTGCGGGCCAACCTCGCCTCGCGCTCCAGCACCTCGGAGAGGAACACCTGCAGCGACTGACCCCGCGCGTCGGCCTCTGCGGCGAGAGCGTCGCGCACAGCGGCGGAAACCCCGCGCACCTGGATGGCCACCATGCAACCAGTTTAGCCTGCATATTCGCGTGCACATGAGGGAAGTAGCTTCGAGGCATGAGATTCGGCATCTTCGTTCCACAGGGCTGGCGCTTCGACCTGGTCGGCATCCCGCCGGAGGAGCACTGGGCGACCATGAAGGGTCTCGCGCTCGCCGCGGAGGCTGGGCCGTGGGAGTCACTGTGGGTCTACGACCACTTCCACACGACTCCCGTGCCGAGCGAGGAGGCGACGCACGAGGCGTGGACGCTCATGGCGGCGTTCGCGGCAGTGACCGACCGCATCCGGCTCGGCCAGATGTGCACGTGCATGGCGTACCGCAACCCGGTGCACCTGGCGAAGGTCGCGGCGACCGTCGATCACGTGTCGGGAGGGCGGCTCGAGATGGGCATCGGCGCCGGCTGGTACGAGCACGAGTGGCGCGCGTACGGCTATGGCTTCCCCGAGGCGCCGGAGCGGTTGCGCATGCTCGACCAGGGGGTGCAGATCATGCGGCAGGCCTGGGAGACGGGCACCGCGACGCTACAGGGTGAGCACTACGACGTGTCGGGTGCCATCGTGCGTCCGCTGCCGGTGCAGGACGGCGGCATCCCGCTGTGGATCGCCGGCGGTGGCGAGAAAGTGACGCTGCGGATCGCCGCGCAGCACGCGCGCTACACGAACTTCAACGGCGGAGCGGAGGAGTTCGCCCGCAAGAGCGAGCTGCTGCGCGGCCACTGCCAGAAGCACGGCACCGACTTCGATGCGATCACTCGCTCGAGCAACTTCAACACGATCATCGGCTCGACCGAAGCGGAGGTGCGCGACCGAATCGACGCCGTCGAGGCCCGCCTCCTGCCGCACCTCGGCGCCCGACGCACCGCCGATGTCGTCGCGCAATATCGGGAACCCGGCGCAGCTCAAGCGATCGCCGGAACGCCCGACCAGCTCGTCGACATCCTCGCCGAGCGCCGTGACCTCGGTCTGGGCTACTCGATCCACTACTTCCCCGAGTCCGCCTACGACCGTTCAGGCGTCGAGCTGTTCGAGCGCGAGGTCATCCCGGCTCTCGCCTAAGCGGCGGCGCTCTCCATCCGCGAAACGGTGAGCTCGTCGCCCGCGAGGTCGACCCGTACGGTGTCGCCGTCTCGGATGTCTCCGGCGAGGAGGGCGCGGGCGAGCCGGTCGTCGATCTCGTGCTGCATGAGCCGGCGCAGCGGACGCGCCCCGTAGACCGGGTCGAAGCCGCGCTCGGCGAGCCACGACCGCGCTTCGGGGGTGACCGCGAGTTGCAGCCGCCGTTCGGCGAGCCGCTTCTCGAGGCGATCGATGTAGAGCGAGACGATCTGGCCGAGGTCGTCAGTCGTCAGCGGCGAGAACACCACGATGTCGTCGAGACGGTTCACGAACTCCGGCTTGAACGCCTGGCGCACAAGGTCTTGCACGGCGGCGCGTCGCTGGTCCCACGGCAGGTCGGTGTCGACGAGGATCTGCGACCCAAGGTTCGAGGTCAGCACGAGGATCGTGTTGCGGAAGTCGACCGTGCGCCCCTGGCCGTCGGTGAGCCGGCCGTCATCGAGCACCTGCAGCAGCACGTCGAAGACTTCCGGATGCGCCTTCTCGACCTCGTCGAGCAGGATAACCGAGTACGGGCGGCGGCGCACCGCTTCGGTGAGCTGCCCGCCTTGCTCGTAGCCGACATAGCCGGGAGGGGCGCCGAGCAACCGCGAGACCGCGAACTTCTCGCCGTACTCCGACATGTCGATGCGTACGAGAGCCTTCTCGTCGTCGAACAGGTACTCGGCGAGCGCCTTCGCGAGTTCGGTCTTGCCGACGCCGGTCGGGCCGAGGAAGAGGAACGAGCCGGTCGGCCGGTCGGGGTCGGAGATGCCGGCCCGCGAGCGCCGCACTGCTTCTGACACGGCGCGGACGGCATCCTTCTGGCCGATCAGCCGCTTGGCCAGCTCGCCTTCGAGGTTCAGCAGCTTCTCGGTCTCGCCCTGCTTGAGCTTGTCGACCGGGATGCCGGTCCAGGCCGCCACGACCGCGGCGATGTCTTCGTCGGTGACCTGGTCGCTGACCATGCGCGGCCCGGTCTGCTCAGCCTCCTCAGCGGACTGCAGCCGGGTCTCGATGCCGGGGATCGTCTCGTAGTTGAGCTTCGACGCCTTCTGGTAGTCGCCTTCGCGCATCGCGCGGTCGAGCTCGATGCGCGCGTCGTTGAGCTGGGTCTTCAGGTCGCCGACGGAGTGCAGGGACGCCTTCTCGGCGAGCCACCGCGTCTGCAAATGCCCGAGCTGCGACTCCCGCTCGGCCATGTCGGCCCGCAGCTTCTCGAGCCGCGCCTTCGACGCCGCATCCTTCTCTTTCTTGAGCGCGAGCTCTTCGATCTTGAGCCGGTCGACGGCGCGCTTGAGTTCGTCGATTTCGACCGGGTTCGAGTCGATCTCCATCTTCAGCCGGCTCGCCGCTTCATCGATCAGGTCGATCGCCTTGTCGGGCAGCTGGCGGGAGGTGATGTAGCGGTTGGAGAGGGATGCCGCCGCCACGAGGGCGCTGTCGGCGATCGTCACCTTGTGGTGGGCTTCGTATCGCTCCTTGAGTCCGCGCAGGATCGCGACGGTGTCTTCGACGCTCGGTTCGCCGACGTACACCTGCTGGAAGCGCCGCTCGAGGGCGGCATCCTTCTCGATGTACTCGCGGTACTCGTTGAGCGTCGTCGCGCCGATCATGCGCAGCTCTCCGCGCGCGAGCATCGGCTTGAGCATGTTCGCCGCCGCGACCGATCCTTCGCCGCCGCCCGCGCCCATGAGGGTGTGCAGCTCGTCGATGAACGTGATGACCTGACCCTCGGACTCGTTGATCTCCTTGAGCACGGCCTTGAGCCGCTCCTCGAATTCGCCGCGGTACTTCGCGCCCGCGACGAGTGCGGCGAGGTCGAGCGAGACCAGTTGCTTATCCTTCAGCGAGTCGGCGACATCCCCCGCGACGATGCGCTGCGCGAGCCCTTCGACGACAGCGGTCTTGCCGACGCCGGGCTCACCGATGAGCACCGGGTTGTTCTTGGTGCGCCGGGTCAGCACTTGGCTGATGCGGCGGATCTCGGCATCCCGACCGATCACCGGGTCGAGCTTGCCGCTCTTGGCGATCTCGGTGAGGTTGATGCCGTACTGCTGGAGAGCGGTCTTCTGCTCCTCCTGCTGCCCCGAGGTCGGAGCGCCCTGCATGTTTGCCATTCGCGACCGTTTCCGAAGTTGAGTGGAGGTGGCTCAAGTCTATGTCGTGATCCTCGGTGACGCTAGATCGATCCGTCGCCACATCGCTCGCCCGCGACGCGCGACAATTGCAGGATGACGCCCGCCCCGGCCCTCGTCGGCATCTCCCATGGAACGTCCTCCGAGGAGGGGCAGCGCGCGGTGGCCGGCCTGCTCGAGGCGACCTCCCGGGCCCATCCCGAATTGATCGTCGCACAAGGCTTCGTCGACGTGCAGCACCCCGACACCGCAGAGACTCTCGCGGCACTCGAACCCGGTCGGGCCGCGATCATCGTGCCGCTACTGCTTTCGGCGGGGTACCACGTCCACGTCGACCTCGCGAAAGCGGTCGCGGCCGAGACCGGGCGCCGGGTGACGCTCGCGCATCCTCTCGGTCCCGACGACCGTCTCGTGCAGGTGCTGCGAGCCCGGTTGGCGGCGGTGGATTTCGGCATCGGTGACGAACTCGTGCTCGCGGTCGCCGGGTCGAGCGATCCCCGGGCAGTCGCCGACTGCCACGTCATCGCGGAACGACTGGCGCTCGCCGTGCGCCGGAAGGTCACGATCGGCTTCCTCGCCGCGGTCGAACCCCGCCTCGACGAGGCGATCACCAGCACTCGTGCGGCTCATCCCGGCAGCCGGATCGTCGTCAGCAGCTACCTCCTCGCGCCCGGCTACTTCCAGCAGCTCGCGGAAGCCGCGGGAGGGGACGCGACGACGGCCCCCATCCTCACGCCGGACGAACCCGCTCCGCAGCACATCGTCGACCTCGTCGTCGACCGCTACCACGTTGCGAACTCCGTGATCTGACCTCCGCAGGTCATGCGGTTGTTGCGCAACGCTACCTTGCATGACGGTCCGTGACGTTCGCATTGGCGACGGTGACACACCGCGGATACGTTGCCCCGAGGGTGGTCACCCATGTCGAACGAAGGGGGGAGATCAATGTCGCAGAACCCGAGCGACGTCGCGGCGCTCGTCCGCGAGCCGCGCCCCGAAACCCGTCCCCACGGGCAATGGAAAATCGACGGAACCGCTCCGCTCAACGCCAATGAAGTCTGGAAGCAGGAAGATGGCGGGCTCGCCGTGCGCGAGCGGATCGAGACGATCTATTCCCGACAGGGTTTCGACTCCATCGACGGTACCGATCTGCACGGCCGCTTTCGCTGGTGGGGCCTCTACACCCAGCGCAAGCCCGGGATCGACGGCGGCAAAACCGCGACCCTCGAGCCGCACGAGCTCGAGGACAAGTTCTTCATGATGCGGATCCGCATCGACGGCGGCCAGCTGACCACCGAGCAGCTGCGGGTCATCGGCACGATCTCCACGACGTTCGCTCGAGACAGCGCCGACCTCACCGACCGCCAGAACGTGCAGTTGCACTGGGTGCGCGTCGAAGACGTCCCCGAGATCTGGCGTCGACTCGAGGCGGTGGGCCTCGGCACCACCGAAGCCTGCGGCGACGTCCCCCGCGTGGTCCTTGGCTCTCCAGTGGCCGGAATCGCCGCCGACGAGCTCATCGACCCGACCGATGCCATTGCTGAGATCACCGCGAAGTACATCGGCGACCCCGAGCTCGCGAACCTTCCACGAAAGTTCAAGACAGCCATCACCGGGCACCCGAGCCAAGACGTTGTGCACGAGATCAACGACGTGGGTTTCGTCGCGGTCGAACATCCCGAGCTGGGAATCGGCTACGACCTCTGGGTCGGCGGCGGCCTCTCGACCGCTCCGCGTCTCGGCGAACGCCTCGGCGTGTTCGTCGCCCCCGATGCGGTTGCCGACGTGTGGTACGGCGTCACCGCGATCTTCCGCGACTACGGCTACCGTCGGCTGCGCGCGAAGGCGCGGCTCAAGTTTCTGCTCGCCGACTGGGGTCCCGCCAAGTTCCGGGACATCCTCGAGACGGAATATCTCGGTCGTGCCCTTCCGGATGGTCCACCGGCGCCGACTCCGACAACACCGGGCGATCACGTCGGTGTCCACCCCCAACGGGACGGCCGCTTCTATATCGGGGTGACGCCCGTCGTCGGCCGGGTGTCCGGCACGATCCTCACCCGCCTCGCCGACCTGCTCGAGCAACACGGGTCGACCCGGCTCCGCACCACCCCGCACCAGAAATTGGTGGTGCTCGACGTGCCGGAAGAGAACGTCGAGCCGCTCATCACCGCGCTCGACGAGCTGGGCCTCTCAGCCCGTCCCAGCCTGTTCCGACGCTCCACAATCGCCTGCACCGGCCTGGAGTTCTGCAAGCTCGCGATCGTCGAGACCAAGCAGGCGGCCACCGCGGCCGTCCTCGAGCTCGAGAAGCGGCTGGCCGGCATCGATGTTCCTCAGGCGATCAGCCTGCACGTCAACGGATGCCCGAACTCCTGCGCACGCATCCAGACGGCAGACATCGGCCTCAAGGGGCAACTCCTGCCGGACGGAAAGGGCGGCCAGGAACCTGGCTTCCAGGTACATCTCGGCGGCGGGCTTGCCTCCCAGGATCGCAACGAGGCCGGACTCGGCCGCACCATCCGCGGCCTCAAGGTCACTGCGGCCAACCTGCCCGACTACGTCGAGCGCCTCGTGCTGCGCTTCCTCGAGGATCGCGAGAACGGCGAGACTTTCGCGAGCTGGGCCCACCGGGCCGAAGAAGGAGCCCTGCAGTGAACGCCAGTGTCACCGAGGCCTCCGCGCCGCGGCTGCGAACCCATGACGAACTGCGGGCTCTCGCCGAGGCGGGCTCCGTCGAATTGGCTGAGGCCGACGCCGAACAGGTCGTCGCCTGGGTCGCCGCCAACTTCGACACGAGCACCGTAGCGGTCGCCTGCTCGATGGCCGACGCCGTGCTGCCGCATGTGGTGTCGCAGCAAATCCCCGGAGTGGACGTGCTGTTCCTCGACACGGGATACCACTTCCCGGAGACCTACGCGGCGCGGAACGAAGTCGCGCGCGCGCTCGATGTGCGCGTCGTCGACGTGCTCCCCGCGAAGACCGTCGCCGAACAAGACGCCGAGCACGGCGCGGAGCTGTTCAGCCGCGACCCCACCCTGTGCTGCGCCCTGCGCAAGGTCGAACCGCTACAGAAGTCGCTCGCGCGCTACGAGGCGTGGTTCACCGGGGTGCGGCGCGAGGAGGCGCCGACGCGCGCCAACACCCCGCTCGTCGCCTGGGACGAGCGCAACGGCCTCGTGAAGATCAACCCGCTCGCCGCCTGGACCTTCGACCAACTGCTCGACTACGCCGGCCAGCACGAGGTGCCGGTGAACCTGCTCATGTCGAACGGCTACCCCTCGATCGGATGCGCCCCCTGCACCCGACCGGTCGCCGAGGGCGAAGACCCGCGCGCGGGCCGCTGGGCCGGACTGACGAAGACCGAATGCGGGCTGCACTCGTGAGCGGGCCCGCCACGGCCCCGCTCACCGACCGACGCCTCTCGACGCTCGATCGCCTGGAGAGCGAGGCCGTGCACATCATCCGCGAGGTGGCCGCCGAGTTCGAGCGGCCGACGCTGTTGTTCTCGGGCGGCAAGGACTCCGTGGTCGTGCTGCACCTCGCGGCGAAGGCCTTCTGGCCGGGCAGTGTGCCGTTCTCGCTCCTGCACGTCGACACCGGTCACAACTTTCCTGAGGTCCTCGCCTTCCGAGACGCGACCGCCGAACGGTTCGGCGTGCGACTCGAAACCGCGCTCGTGCAGGACTACATCGATGACGGGCGCCTCCAGGAGCGAGCAGACGGAACCCGCAATCCGCTGCAGACCCGGCCCCTGCTCGACGCCATCGCCGCCGGGCGCCACGACGCGGTCTTCGGCGGTGCCCGACGCGACGAGGACAAGGCGCGCGCGAAGGAACGCATCCTGTCGCTGCGCGACGAGTTCGGCCAGTGGGACCCGCGCAACCAGCGCCCCGAGCTCTGGAACCTCTACAACGGGCGCCACACGGTCGGTCAGCACTTGCGAGTGTTCCCCATCAGCAATTGGACCGAGCTCGACGTCTGGCGCTACATCGAGCGCGAGGGCATCGAGCTGCCGCCGCTCTACTACGCCCACGAGCGCGAGGTCTACCGCCGCGACGGCATGTGGCGCGCCGTCAGCCCGGTCTCCCTCCCCGCTGCCGACGAGCGGGTCGAGGTTCGTACCGTTCGCTACCGCACGGTCGGCGACATGAGCTGCACGGGTGCCGTCGAATCGGATGCTGCGAGCGTGCACGCGGTCGTTCGCGAGATCACCCAGACGACGGTCACCGAGCGCGGGGCGACGAGGGCGGACGACCGGCTTTCGGAGGCTGCCATGGAAGACCGCAAGCGAGACGGATACTTCTGATGACCGCTGTACGTGGCGGTGACGATGTGCTCGATCGTCCCCCCCTCACGACCCTGTTCCGGTTCGCGACGGCGGGCTCGGTCGACGACGGGAAGTCGACGCTCGTCGGCCGCCTCCTGCACGACTCGAAGTCGATTCTTGCCGACCAGCTCGACTCGGTCACCCGCACCTCCGCCGAGCGCGGGTTCGGCGGGGCGGGCGGCGGGATCGACTTTGCGTTGCTCACGGATGGCCTGCGTGCGGAGCGCGAACAGGGCATCACGATCGATGTCGCGTACCGCTATTTCTCCACCAGGAGCCGGTCGTTCATCCTCGCCGACTGCCCCGGCCACGTTCAGTACACCCGCAACATGGTGACCGGCGCGACCACGGCTGACGCCGTCGTCGTTCTCATCGACGGGCGCAACGGGGTGCTGGAGCAGACCCGGCGTCACCTGTCGGTCATCCACCTTCTCCGGGTTCCGCACGTCATCGTCGCCGTGAACAAGATCGATCTGCTCGACTACGACCAGACCGCGTTCGAAGATGTCGAGGCCGACGTTCTCGCGGTGACCGACGACCTCGGGCTCGGTGCGGTCCACGTGATCCCGGTCTCCGCGCTCCAGGGGGACAACATCGTCGGGCGCTCGACTCGCACCCCGTGGTACGAGGGCCCGAGCCTACTCGAGCTCCTCGAGACCCTCCCGTCGACCGATGAGCTCGAGGCCGACTTCGACTCGTTCCGGCTGCCGGTCCAGCTCGTCATCCGCCCTCAGGGTGGCGTCACGGTACCCCCGACGGCGGTGGACGAGTACCGCGACTATCGGGCGTATGCCGGTCAGATCGCTTCAGGAACGGTGCGGGTCGGCGACGCGGTGAGCGTGTTCCCGGGAGGCGCTTCGACGGTCGTCACCGGCATCGACTTCGCTGGCGACTCCCTCGACGAGGCGACCACGCCCCAGTCGGTCGCGATCCGGCTCGCCGACGAGTTCGACATCACGAGGGGAGCGGTCATCGCCTCCGCCGGGTCGTTGCCCCGCCTCAGCCGCGACGTGACCGCGGCGCTGTTCTGGCTGGATCCGCGGCCTCTGCACCCCGGAGCCCGCGTTCTCGTCAAGTTCGGCACGGCGACCCTTCAGGCGATCGTGAGCGAGATCACCGGTCGACGCGACCTCGACACGCTCGCCCTGGAACCCGCGACCGGACTCTCCGTCAACGACATCGGGGAGGCCACGCTGCGACTCGCCTCCGCCCTCCCGCTCGAGGCGTACGCCGAAAACCGCCGGTCCGGCGCCTTTCTCGTCATCGACCCTCAGGATGGCGCGACGCTCGCCGCCGCGATCGTCCTGGCACCGACTTCGGTTACGGAATCTGACGATGCGTGAGGTTCTTTTACCGCCCATGACGACAGATGACACGGTCCTTTCGCCGGGGCGAGACGACGCACCTACTGTGGCGCGTACCTCTTCTGCATCCCCGAAAGGCTCCTCGCGCGTGACTCGTCGGACCCTCGTCACTCGTCGCGCCCTTGTGGCCTCGACCGCCCTGATCGCCGCCGCCACGCTGGTGACCGGCTGCGCGGCAGTCACCCCCGCGGGTGAGGCGAGCACCTCTCCCGCCGACGAACTCCGCCTCGGCTATTTCGCCAACGTGACCCACGCCCCCGCCCTGGTCGGGCTCGAGCAGGGGTTCTTCGAGGACGCACTCGGAGACACCACTCTCACCACCGAGCTTTTCAACGCCGGTCCCGCCACGATCGAGGCGATCAGTGCGGGCGCCATCGACGCCGCGTACATCGGCCCGAGCCCCGCGATCAACACCTTCATCAGGAGTGGTGGCGCGTCGGCCGTCGTCGTGGCCGGTGCCACGACCGGAGGCGCAGCGCTCGTGGTCCGTGACGGCATCGACAGTCCGGCCGATCTGGCGGGCACGAGGCTCGCGACTCCGCAACTCGGCAACACCCAGGATGTCGCGCTTCGCTCCTGGCTCGCCGGCGAAGGGTTCGAGACGACGACCGAAGGCAGCGGAGACGTGACCATCACGCCGACGGAGAACGCCGACACCTTCGCCTTGTTCCAGTCGGGTCAGCTCGACGGCGCCTGGCTGCCCGAGCCCTGGGTCTCCCGCCTGGTGATCGAAGGCGGTGCGCACGTGCTGCTCGACGAGGCCGAGCTCTGGGAGGACGGGATCTTCCCCACGACAGTGCTGCTGGTGAACAAGACCTTCCTCGCCGAACACCCGCAGACCGTGCGGGCGCTCCTCGAGGGACACGTCGATGCCATCACCTGGCTCACCGAGAACCCGGATGAGACCGCTGCCGCGATCAACGCCCGCCTGACCGCCGACACGGGCAAGGCGCTTGCGGACGATGTGATCGCCGCGGCCCTCACCGCCGTCGCATTCTCGGTCGACCCGGCCGCAGATACCTTCCCCGTGCTGGTCGACCACGCGGTTGCGGCCGGAACGGGCACCGGCGGCAACATCGACGGCCTCTTCGACTTCGGGCTGCTCAACGAGATCCTGCGCGCTGCCGGCGCGGACCCGGTCTCGGCACACGGACTCGGCAAGGAGTAGACGATGAGTGCGCAGCCCGCCATCTCGACGGAAGCGCTCGGCAAGCGCTTCGGCGACGCTGGGCCTCTCGTCCTCGACGACATCACCCTCAGGATCGAACCGGGCGAGTTCGTGTGCCTGCTCGGGGCATCCGGATGCGGCAAGTCGACCCTGTTGAACATCATCGCGGGACTGGAGCGTCCGACGACCGGATCCGTGACGGTCGCCAGCGGGAGTGCCGCCGTCATGTTCCAGGACGCGGCACTCTTCCCGTGGCTCTCCGCTCGACGCAACGTCGAGCTCGCGCTGCGCTTGCGGGGGGTCCCTCGCGAGCTTCGTCGATCGCAAGCCCTCGAGTTGCTCGACCTCGTGAGCCTCGCGGATGCCGCCGACAGGCGCCCGCATGAACTCTCCGGGGGAATGCGGCAGCGCGTTGCGCTCGCTCGCTCGCTCGCCCAGGATCGCCCAGTACTCCTCATGGACGAGCCGTTCGCCGCGCTGGACGCCATCACCCGCGATCTGCTGCACGAGGAGCTGGAGCTCGTCTGGCGTCGGACCGGTCGCACGATCGTCTTCGTCACCCACAACGTGCGGGAAGCCGCGCGGCTCGGCCAGCGCGTGCTGCTCATGTCGACTCGGCCCGGCCGGATCGCCAACGAGTGGAGAGTGACCGACACCGGTAACCGCCGGATCGAGTCGCCCGAGGTCTCGCGTCTGGCGATCGAGATCACCGACCACTTGCGGAAGGAGATACGCCGCAATGCCGCGTGAGCGCACTCTCGAGAAGGCGGCGCCTGCCCGCCCCGAATCCGCTGGCCCGGCAAGCGATCTCCGCGCGCTCGAGGCGGGGCTCGACGCGCTCCAGACCGTCGCCCTCACCAAGAAGCGCAGCTGGCGCCGCTTCTTGGACGGGGTACTCCCTCCCGTCCTGCTGCTCATCCTCCTCGTGGCTGCGTGGCAGCTCTACGTCGTCGTCGCCGCCCCACGCCCCGACCTGTTTCCCGGCCCGCTCGCGGTTGCGAACGCATTCGGCGCAGCCTGGGAAGCCGGCCGGGTTCAGCTGGCCGTGGCCACGAGCCTCGAGCGCGGCGTGCTCGGCTTCTTGATCGCGGTGGTCGTCGGGACTCCGATCGGCCTGCTCCTCGCAGAGGTCCGACTCGTCCGTCGCGCTCTCGGCCCGCTCGTCTCGGGACTGCAAGTTCTGCCCTCGGTCGCCTGGGTGCCTGCGGCCATTCTCTGGTTCGGGCTCACCGACGCCACGGCCTACTTCGTCGTGCTCATGGGTGCGGCGCCCTCGATCGCCAACGGACTCGTCTCGGGGATCGACCAGGTGCCACCGCAGCTCCGCCGTGTCGGCATCGTGCTGGGAGCTTCGCGCTTTCAGCAGGCGACTCTGGTGGTACTGCCCGCTGCGCTGCCCGGCTACTTCGCCGGCCTCAAGCAGGGCTGGGCCTTCTCCTGGCGCTCCCTCATGGCCGCCGAAATCATCACGACGGGCGGCACCATCGGTTTCGGCCTCGGCACGATGCTGAACCAGAGTCGCGAGCTCGCCGACCTCGCCGCGGTGCTCACAACCATCCTCGTCATCCTCGCGATCGGCATCCTGGTCGAACTCGTCGTCTTCGCGCCGATCGAGCGACGCCTGTTGCGTGGCCGCGGTCTGCTCCACACGGAGGGCGCGCGATGAGGTCCAATCCGTACCCGATCGGACTGCAGCTCGAGGGTCGCGCGGTCGTCGTCGTCGGCGGTGGCACCGTCGGAGCCCGGCGCGCATCCGGTCTCGCGCTGGCCGGTGCTCTCGTCACCGTCATCGCTCCCGAAGCCGGCCCGGAACTGCGCGCGCTCGTGAGCACCGGTGCGGTCACCTGGCGCGAACGGGGGTATTCGACGGGAGACCTCGACGGTGCCTGGCTGGTCCATACGGCGACGGGCGTCGAGGCTGTCGATGCGCTCGTCGACGCGGATGCGGCGGCCGCCCGCATCTGGTGCGTCAACGCATCCGATCACCGGGCGGCGACCGCCTGGATGCCCGCAGTGGCCAGGCGTGACGACCTGACGATCAGCGTCTCCGCCGGCGGCGACCCGCGCCGCGCGATGGCTCTTCGCGACACGATTGCGACCAC
>NZ_JANMSQ010000004.1:0-3311 GCF_031389465.1 Pseudolysinimonas sp. | reverse complement strand
CCTGCGTCCCCGTCGCTGGGACCGCTCAAACAGCGCCTCAAGGGCTGCCCCGTTGTTCCAGAGCGATTCCGTTAGGACCTCCAAAGCAGTCACGGCACGATAGTTCAGCGCATGCTGTATAGTCACCACATGCTGACCATTGCGAGCCGCCTTGATGTGGTGAACCGACTCGGGCGTGCGATGGCCGACCCAACCCGGTCGCGCATCCTGCTCAGTCTGCTCGAGGCTCCCGGGTACCCCGCCGCACTGGCCCGAGATCTCGACCTCACGCGCTCCAACGTCTCCAATCACCTGGCGTGCTTGCGCGACTGCGGCATCGTGGTGGCGGAGCCCGAGGGGCGGCAGACCCGCTACGAGATCGCCGATCCGCACCTCGCGCTCGCGCTCAACGCACTCGTCGCGACGACGCTCATGGTCGACGAAGACGCCGACTGCCAGGACAGTTCCTGCCCTGTTCCCGGGTGTTGCGAGTGACAGCGCTCAACCCGTTAAGACCGCCCGCCAACAACGGACGGAGAGGGGGCGATCATGGCCGAGTGTTGTGACACCAGTTGCTGCGCGGCTGAGTGTGCCGAAGGGTGCACCTGCTGCTGACAGCCCTCATGGGAGCCCCTGGTCGAGCAACCGATCAGGGGCTCCTGCCGCTTGATCCTCCGAAGCCTCAGTGCGCCCCGAGTTCGATCAGCAACACGCCACCCATGATGAGCGCGACGCCGAGCGTCATCACCCAGGTGAACGGCTGCTTGAAGATCACCTTCCCGAACACCGCGGTGAGCGCGACTCCCGCGGCGGTCCAGATGCCGTACGCGACGCCCAGCGGCATCCCCTCACCGAGTGAGAACGACAGCGCCGCGAAAGCTACGAGGTAACCCACGGCGACGAGCAGGTACCACCACCGGGACCCCTTCACCGCTGCCTGCAGCGCGAGGGTCGCGGTGACCTCGGTGAGAATCGCGACGACGAGGAACACCCACGCGATCACGACTCCACCTCGGCCTTCGCGCGCGACGCGTGGCCCGACCCGATCTCGACGCACAACACCCCGACGATCACGAGTGCCATGCCGACGATCATGAGCGGAGTGAGCGGTTCCCCGAAGATCAACGCCGACAGCAGGGCGGTCAGTGCGACGCCGAGCGCGCCCCAGATGCCGTAGGCGACCCCGACCGGGATGCCGGCGCGCAGCACCAGTGCGAGCAGCACGAACGCCGCCAGATACCCCACGACCACGACGACGTAGAGCAGCGGCTGCTCGAGCGCACCCTTGAGCGACAGCGATCCGGCGACCTCGGCCACGATCGCGCCGCCGAGCAGCAGCCACTTCAGCACGACGCGAACCTACCGGCTGTGGGCGTGCACCGTCCCGGTGTCGAAGCGCACGACGACGCGGTCGAGGTTGGGGAGGGCGTGCTCGAGCCGGTGCTCGGCTTCGTGCGCGACCTCCTGCGCGACGCTCACCGGGGTGTCGGCGACAGTGATGGTCGCCGAGCCTTGCAGCCGGTGACCGACCCAGCGCAGCCGTAGGTCGGTCGTCGCGACCACCCCCGGGGTGCCGGCGAGGGCGCGCTCGGCTCGCTCGACGAGGTCGGGCTCGACGCCATCCATCAGTCGCCGTCCGATGCTGCGCACGGTGCCGATCAGCAGCACGAAGATGGCGACCGAGATGACGAGACCGACGAGCGGGTCGGCGAGCGGGAACCCGAGCAGCACGCCCACCGCGCCGAACACGACGGCGAGCGACGTGAAACCGTCGGTGCGGGCGTGGATGCCGTCGGCGACGAGTGCCGCGGATCCGATGCGTCGCCCGACCCGGATGCGGTAGATCGCGACCGCCTCGTTGCCGGCGAAGCCGACGAGACCGGCGGCGAGCACCCACCACACGTTGCTGATCGGTTGCGGGTTCAGGAGTCGCTCGATCGACTGCCAGCCCGCGACGACCGCGGAGGCGAAGACGACGAACACGATGAACAAGCCGGCGAGATCTTCGGCGCGGCCGAAGCCGTAGGTGTAGCGGCGGGTCGGCAGGCGGCGGCCGAGCACGAACGCGATCCAGAGCGGCACGGCGGTGAGGGCATCCGAGAAATTGTGGATGGTGTCGGCGAGCAGCGCGACAGACGAGCTGGCGATCACGACGACGAGTTGCAGCGCGGTCGTGACCAGCAGGATGAGCAGGCTGATCTTCACCGCTCGGATGCCGTGGCGGTTCGACTCGAGCGCGTCGTCGATCGAGTCGGCGGCGTCGTGGCTGTGCGGCACGAAGATCGCCTGCAGCACACCCTTCAGCCCCCGCGCGTGCTCGTGGTAGTGGTCGTGCGGGTGCTCATGACCGTGACCGCGATCGTGATCGTCGTCGTGATCGCCGTGCGGGTGAGGATGCGGGTGGCTGGTCATGAGGTCTCTCCTTCGTGGTGCCGCGGCGTGCCGCCCAGGCTGTGCTCGGCCTGGAAGATTGCGTCGCTCACGAGTCGCTTCGCGTGCTCATCGGCGAGGCGGTAGAACACGCGCGTGCCGTCGTTGCGCGTCAGCACGATGCGCGCGAGTCGCAGCTTCGCGAGGTGCTGTGAGACCGACGTCGCCGACTTGCCGACGGCATCCGCCAGCTCGCCCACCGGCAGCTCGCCGTCGCGAAGCGCGAGGATGATGCGCACCCGCGTGGCCTCGGCGAGCATCGCAAACACCTCGACCGCCAGTTCGACGTACTCGCTGTCGGGATGGCGTCCACACTTCTGCATATCTGCATCCATACGCAGATACTTACATAGAACGAGAGATCAGGCGCTCCTCGCAGCACGCTGAACCTCGCTAGGCTCGCCGCATGGAGCCCATCTCCGCCAGTATCGGCGGCCTCATCGCCCTCATCGTTTTCATCGTCACCGTGGTGTCGATCGTGAACAACCCCAACCACGGAGGGTTCGGAAAGTTCGTCTGGATCGTCGTGGCGTTCTTCCTGAGCATCCTCGGGTCGATCCTGTGGCTGATCTTCGGCCGCGGACGCGTTCCGAAGCGCTGACCCGCTAGCGCTGCAGCCAGGCCTATCTCTGCAGCCAGGCGATCACTGCAAGAACTCGGCGGTGGTCGATGCCGGAATCTTCGAGTGCGAGCTTGCCGAAGATCGAGGTGACGTTCTTCTCGACCGCCCCCACTCCGATGAACAGAGCCTCGGCGATCGCGGCGTTCGTGCGGCCCTCCGCCATCAGCTGCAGCACCTCCCGCTCGCGCGGCGTGAGCGTCGCCAGCGGGTCGTGGCGCCGCCCGATGAGCTGCGCGACCACCTCCGGGTCGAGCACCGTGCCTCCGTCGGCGATGCGGTC
>NZ_JANMSQ010000337.1:0-7991 GCF_031389465.1 Pseudolysinimonas sp. | reverse complement strand
CGAGTACCCCGCGATCTGCTCGACGGCGTCGATGGCTTCGCGATCGGCGAGGTAGGAGACGTGGGCCGCGCGATATGCGGCGGCGGTGTCGGCATCCTGAAGCTCGGTGGCGAGCACGGCCATCACGCCCGTCGCCTCGAGAGTCGAGATCGCCGCCGTGGCCGCGGGGTGCGACAGGTAGTAGAGGGTCGGAAACGGAGTGCCGTCGGGCAGCCGGGGCGAGGTCGCGACGACGGTCGGGTTGCCGCAGACGCAGCGCGCCGCGATGCCGATGACGCCGCGCGCCGGGCGACCGAGTTGGGACGACACCACGGCGATCTCGGCGGCCGTCGGGGCGGGGAACGGGGGACGCATCAGCCGTCCTGCTGCGGGCTTTCGAATTGCGGGCTCTCAAGTTGCGGGTTTTCCAGTTGCGCAGGCGTCGCGTCGGTCAGGCCCGCCTCGTACACCGTCGACAGCAGAGCCCGCACCCAGTCGACCTGGGTGGTCTGGATCTCGTCGCTGATCGGCAGCCCGCCCTCGTCGAGCCCCAGGTTCTCGTCGCCGATCACCAGGAACGTGATGTCTCCGGGGTAGACGTAGTACAGCCGATCACGGGCCTGTGCCTCGATGTAGGCGGGGTCACTCCACCGGGCGATCTCGGCGTTCAGCACGTCGACATCCGCCTGCGCATCGATGAGGGACTGCTCAAGGGCGGCGATCTGCTGACGCTGCTCGATGAACGTCTTGAGGTTCGGCGCCAGCACGACGAGCGCCGCGACGACCAGCAGCAGGGTCGACAACGCGAAGCCGGAGAGCCGGAAGTTGCGCAACCACGCGGCCGCCCTCGGCTCGTCGGGGAGGGCTACCGGTACGCGGGTGGCTCGCTCGCGACGCGGCTGCGCCTGCGTCTCACCGCGAGGCGCACGCTGGGGTCGCTGTACCCGGGCCATGCGTCCACAGTAAGCCGACAGCGCGGCCACCCTTCGATGGCCGCGCTGTCAGTTCGCTGAGGCCTCTTCCCTCGCTACGCCTTCGAACGCGGGAAGGCGGAACGGCCGGCGTAGACGGCCGCGTCGCCCAGTTCTTCTTCGATGCGCAGCAACTGGTTGTACTTCGCGACGCGGTCGGAGCGGGCCGGAGCACCGGTCTTGATCTGCCCCGAATCGGTCGCGACCGCGAGGTCGGCGATCGTGGTGTCTTCGGTCTCGCCCGAGCGGTGGGACAGGATCGCCGTGTAGCCCGCGCGCTGCGCGAGGGCGACAGCATCCAGGGTCTCGGTCAGGGTGCCGATCTGGTTCACCTTCACGAGGATCGAGTTCGCGACCTTGAGGTCGAGGCCCTTCTGCAGCCGGACCGGGTTGGTGACGAACAGGTCATCGCCGACCACCTGCACCTTGTCGCCGAGTTCGGCGGTGAGGTGCACGTAGCCGTCCCAGTCGTCTTCCGCGAGCGGGTCTTCGATCGTCGCGAGCGGGTAGTCCTTGACGAGGCCTGCCCAAACCTCGGTGAGCTGCTCGCCCGTGAGCTTCTGCTTCTCGAACGAGTAGACGCCGTCGGCGAAGAACTCGGTCGCGGCGACGTCGAGGCCGAGCACGAAGTCTTTGCCCGCGCTGAAGCCGGCCGAGCCGATCGCCTCGAGGATGAAGTCCAGCGCGGCGCGGGCACCGGGCAGGTCGGGCGCGAAACCGCCCTCGTCGCCGAGACCGGTCGACTGGCCCTTCTTCTTCAGGCCCGACTTGAGCGCGTGGTAGACCTCGGCGCCCCAGCGGAGGGCGTCGGCGAAGGAGTCGGCGCCCACCGGCAGCACCATGAACTCTTGGATGTCGAGCGCTGTGTCGGCGTGCGCGCCACCGTTGATGATGTTCATCAACGGCACCGGCAGGGTGTGCGCGTTGGGTCCGCCGAGGTAGCGGAACAGCGGCAAGTCGGCCGAGTCGGCGGCAGCCTTGGCAACGGCGAGCGAGACTCCGAGGATCGCGTTCGCCCCGACCTTGCTCTTGTTGTCGGTACCGTCGGCGGCGATCATCTCGGCATCAACGAGGCGCTGGTCGGCGGCGTCGAAGCCTTCGATGGCCGGGCCGAGTACGTCGAGCACGCCGGCGACGGCCTTGAGTACGCCCTTGCCGCCGTAGCGGTTCTCGTCACCGTCGCGCAGCTCGTACGCCTCGAAGGCGCCGGTCGACGCTCCCGAGGGAACGGCGGCACGCGAGACGGTTCCGTCGTCGAGCAGCACCTCGACCTCGACGGTCGGGTTTCCCCGGGAGTCGAGGATTTCGCGGGCGCCGACGGCTTCGATGGCAGACATCTTTTTCCTTTGGTTGGGGGTGGGCTGGTGGCGGTGCCCGAGACGATCCTAGGACTGCGGGGTTTCGTTCAAAGATCGAAGAGCGATGGATGCCAGGGTCGTCGACCTGTCGACGAACGTGAAACTGGTGAAGCCTTCCTTCGCGAGGGCATCGAGTGTGGGCTTCACATTCTTGGGGCGCGCCACGAGTCGCACCCGGCTGCCGACTGCGATGAGTTCGGCCTTGAGCGTCAAGAGCTGCGCAAGGTCGACGTCAGCGTCGTGCAGGAGCGCGATCGCCTCCACCCCCTCCCTCGCGGGCAGGTCGACGAGGTCGACGAGCCGCTCGAAGCCGAGCGAGAACCCGGTCGCGGGTACCTCGGTTCCGAGGAACTGGCCGATCATCCCGTCATAGCGGCCACCGCCGCCGAGCGAGTAGTCGACGCTCGGGTGGGCGAGCTCGAAGATCGGCCCGGTGTAGTAGCCCATGCCGCGCACGAGGAACGGGTCGAATCGCAGCAGCACGGCATCCGTGCCGCGCGCCGCCGCAACCGCCTCGCCGATCGCCACGAGCCCCGCGAGCGCCTCGGCGTCGGGGTCGTCGGGCAGCGCCGTGCGGATGGCGGCGTCGCCGAACGGTAGGAACTCCGCCGTCGTCGGGCGGCTAAAGAATGTCTCGAGCTCATCGATGGCCGCCGCGGTGTACCCGCGCTCGCGCAACTCGGCGAGCACCCCGTCCTGGGCGATCTTGTCGAGCTTGTCGATCGTGACGAGCGCGCCGTCGTACTCGTCGGGCGCGAATCCGAAGGTGGCGAGCATCCCGATCAGCAGCCGGCGGTCGTTGACCCGGATGAATCCGCCTGCGAGTCCGAGAGCATCGAGGGCATCGAGGGTCGCGACCAGCAGCTCGGCCTCCGCGCGCGGCCCGGGCTCGCCGAGCACGTCGATGTCGCACTGCACGAACTGCCGGTAGCGACCCTTCTGCGGACGCTCAGCCCGCCACACCGGAGCGATCTGGATGCTGCGGAAGACCGCCGGCAGCTCGGCGCGGTGTGACGCATAGAAGCGTGCGAGCGGCACGGTGAGGTCGAAGCGCAGGCCGAGGTCGGCGAGGTCGAGCGGCTCCTGTGCTGCCTGCAGGTCGTCGCGGGTAAGACCGCGCTTCAGGATGCCGAACGCGAGCTTCTCGTTGTCGCCGCCGAGCCCCGCGTGCAGCCGCTCGCTGTCTTCGGCGACCGGAGTCTCGATTTCGTCGAATCCGTGCGACCGGTAGACCTCGCGGATGACGGCGAGGATGCGCTCCCGCCGAACCTTCTCGGCCGGGAGGAAGTCGCGCATGCCGCGCGGAGGATTGACCTGCTGTGCCACGGGCACTCAGTCTGCCAGTCCCCGCACCCAGGGACGCTCAGCCGAGCTGCGGGCAGCCGAGACCCTGCGCCACGCGCGCCCAGTACCCGACCTGCGCCACGGTGGTCGCGTGCACGACGAGCTCGCGCTCGGTGAAGTGTTCGGTGAGCCGCTCCCCCATCTCCCGCGACACCGCGATCGGGGTGGCGGAGAGCGCCTGGGCGTACTCGATGGCAAGGCGCTCGGCATCGTCGAGGGTGACGAGGTCGGCGGCATCCCGACGTCCCTGCACCACGGCGACTTCATCTTCGGTGAGGTGCTTCTGCCAATCTCGCCCGTTGAACCCGACGCAGAACGGGCAGTCGACGGTCGACGAAACCGTCATGCGCACCAGTTTGAGCATCCGCCGGTCGACCCGCCCGACCGCATCCGCGACGAGCGCCTCCATGACGCCCGCCCCGACCGCCGCTTTCGGGTACCAGGTGAGCAGGTGGGCGACGAGCGTGTCTTCCCCCGACGCTCGCCGGGCGATCCACAGCCCGAACCGCAGCGGAAACGGGATGCGTCGCGGGGGCGCGATGAACGCGGGCAGAGTCATCTGCCCATCTTCACCCCACTCGTCACCCGACCGGGTGATCGTCGGCGTGGCGAGAGAGGTGCCGCGCGTAGCGCTCCGTGAGTTGCACCATGAGGTCGGGGGTGTCGCGGTCGAGGCCGAACACGTAGCCCGGGAAATCGAGCTGCACCTGCCGCGACCAGATCTCTTCGTGCTTGTCAGGCGAGAACATCTCGGCCGGGGAACCGACGGCGACCCAGCCGATCGGCACGACCGACTCCGGCGGCAGCTCGGTGCGCAGATGCACAACGGCGTTGATCCGCACTTCGCTGCGGTCGCCAATCACGGCGCCGTTGAAGATGCGGGCTCCCGTGGCGATGAAGACCTCGTCGCCGATTCGGGCGCCCGAGATCGAGGCGAGCGGCCCGACCAGACAGTGGTCGCCGATCCGCAGGGGGTCTGAAGAACTCGCTCGAAGCACCGCGTTCTCCATCACAATCACGTGCTCACCGAGCACGATCGGTCCGCCCTCGGCGCTGATGACAGCACCGTGCAACACCTGGCAGTCGGCGCCGATCGTCACGTCGCCGCTGATGACGGCGCCCGGCGCGACGACGGCGTCAGGATGGATGCGCGGGCTCTGCCCGAGGTGTTCGACGAGCACGGCTTACGACTTCAGTCCGTCGAGGAATCCCATCCAGCGATCATGCCCCTCGCGGCCTCCGGCGGCAATGGCCCTAGCGCACGGTTCGCGGGGTGAAGAGGGCGAGGCCGACGCCCGCGAGCAGCAGGGTCGCGACGGCGACAGCCATCCGCCCGGTGCCGAGCGGGTCGAGGTACAGGACCGCACCAGCAACCAGCACCCCGAGCCCGCCGAGCAGCGGAAGGATGCGTACCCCTGGGTGCACGACGCCGGCGCGAACCACGACGACCCCGAATACCGTAAGAACGAGGCCCGGTAGTACGGCGAGCGCCGCCGCGACGACCGGGAACAGACGAAACGGCGCCTCGGGCCGCAGCCCGATCACGAACACGAGAACGACCTCGGCGAGCGCGGCCAGCAGCAGCAGAGTGGCACTGCCCAGGGTCGCCGCAACCGGGAGTACCCGATGCCTCCCGGCGAGACCGGTGCGCCCGATGAGCAGCACCGCAAGGGCGACGAAGGCGTGGTGAATCGCAGCGAGTACGAGGGCGACCGCGAACGGCCAGAAGCCGAGAGGGGGCAGAGTCACGAGTGCGACGGCGGCAAGTACCGAGAGCACGATGACCGTCACGCCGACCTGGCGACTGAGCTGCGGGGCGGGGATATCAGTCATGCGAACCGTCTTCCACGGTCCGGCGATACTGCGGCGATCTGGACCATCCAACCGCGCAGCGACGCGGCCCACGCGATGCCGCCGATCGCGCCGAGCACCGCGGAAGGGAACGCGCCGAGTGTGCGCCAGTCGGGCAAGTCGGGCAAATCGAAGTTCCGGGGCATCAGCGTTCCGCGATCTCAACCTGCGTGCGCACGGTGCGCAGCGCTCCGCGAAGGGCGCGTTCGGCATCCAGCCCCGCCTCGCGGGCACCAGCCACCAGCGCGAGCAAGTGAGCGCCGAGCTCCTCTTCGGTGAGGGGCACCGATGCGGGCCCGACAGCCACCCCGACCTTTGCGGCGCGGCCGAGCACCTTGTCGGCGAGGGCGAGCGACGGCATCCCCGACGGGATCCCTTCGAGCACGCTCGAGCGGTGCGACTTCTCGACCGCCTTGACCGCCTCCCACGTGGCGACCACCTGGTCGGGCGTCTCGGCAACGACATCCCCGAAGACGTGCGGATGCCTCCCCACCATCTTCTGCGTCATGTGCTCCGCGACATCCTCGAGCGTGAAGCGGCCCGCCTCCGTCGCGATGTCGGCGTGGAACAGCACCTGGTAGAGCACGTCGCCGAGCTCCTCGACCAGCTCGTCGTCGTCGCCCGACTCGATCGCTTCCACCAGCTCGGCGCTCTCCTCGACGAGGTACTGCACGAGCGACGCGTGCGTCTGATCGCGGTCCCAGGCGCAGCCGCCCGGCGCTCGCAGGCGTTCGAGCGTCGCGATCAGCTCGTCGAGGCAGGGGTGCGGGGCATCCGTCATGCGTTCATCCTGCACGCCTTCAGACGGTGGGGTCGGCCTGCGCCTCACGTGGCGTCGCGACCCGCGGCATCGCGATCGCCGCTATGAGCAACAGCAGGGCGACGAGGGCCGCGCCCGTGAACACCGCAGCAGCGGCGGACTGCATCGTCGCAGGAACCGTCTCGTCGCCACCCTGAGCGAAGATCACGGTGTTCGCGATCGCCCCCAAGGCGGCAGCGCCGAGTGCCTGACCGATCGACCGGAAGAACATCTGGGTACCGGTGACCACGCCGCGCTCGTTCCACTCGACACTGGCCTGGGCGGCCACAAGGCTCGGGATGGCGGCGAACCCGAAGCCGGCGCCGATGACGAAGCACAGGAGCGCGACCAGCCAGATCGAAGGCGCCAGGGTCGAGAGAGCGAGCCCCGAGATTCCGAGCACCAGTACGGCGCCACCGAGGATCGACGTCGGACGGAACCCGAACCGCAGGTAGACCCGCCCGGCGACGACCGCCGCAGCAGGCCACCCGATCGTGAGGGCGCCCAACGCCAGGCCGGCGAGAATCGGGGGGGCGCCGGTCGTCACGGTAAGGAAGGTCGGCACGTACTCGGTCAGACCGATCAGCGCAGCGCCGATGCAGAATCCGAGGAGGTTAGTGGTCAGCAGCAGCCGTCGCGACAGCACCCAGAACGGCAGGATCGGTTCCGCAGCCCGCCCTTCGACCACGAAGAACCCAGCGAGCAGCACGGCACCTGCACCGAACACGACGAGGCTCGGCACCGAGTCCCACGCCCACCCGTGGCCGCCCTGCAGAACGCCAAGGATGAGCAGGGTCATCGACGCCGTCAGCAGCACCGCGCCAGCGACATCGATGCGGTGGCGACGTTTCTCGACCTTCTCCCGGAACCTCGACCAGATCATCCATCCGGCCAGCAGGCACAGCGGGATGTTGACGAAGAAGATGCCGCGCCACAGGTCGAACTGCGCGAAGATCCCGCCGAGGGTGGGGCCAGCGACGGCCGCGAACGCCCAGACACTCGCCAGATAGCCCTGGACGCGCGCGCGCTCTTCGAGGGTGTAAATGTCGCCGATCATCGTGATCGTGATCGGCAGCACCGCGCCAGCCCCGATGCCCTGCACCGCTCGGAAGGCGATCAGACTCGGCATATCCCACGCGAATCCGCACAGGATCGAGCCGAGCAGGAAGACTCCGATCCCCCACAGGATCAGCGGCTTGCGACCGATCGTGTCGGCCAGTTTCGCGTAGACCGGCACCGTGACAGCGGATGCGAGCAGGTAGACCGAGAACAGCCACGGGAAGGAACTGAATCCTCCGAGATCGTCGACGATCGAGGGGATCGCCGTCGCAATCACCGTCGAGTCGATCGCAACCAGCCCGGTCGCCACCATCATCGCGACCAGCAGCGGCCCGCGTTCTGAGCGGAAGCCGACGCCGTCTGTCACACCAGGGTCCAAGCACTCATCGCCCCCCACTATTCCGGATGGGTCACTATTCCTGATCAGACAGAATGGCCACGTGGATCTCGCCGCTCTCGCCCTGCTCGGCGTCACCCTCGGGATTCTCTTCTGGCGGGCGATCAATCGGGAACGACGCGATTACGCCCGGTTCAAGCGCATGCGATCGACCGTCGCGCGGCAGAAGGTGTACCGCCGCTGGATGACCGAGGCAGCGATCGTTCTCGGCGGGCTCTCGGCCGCGACCGTCG
>NZ_JANMSQ010000312.1:0-4140 GCF_031389465.1 Pseudolysinimonas sp. | reverse complement strand
GACGTTGGGTTTCGATACACCGCTTCGCGGCACTCAACCCGCGGAACCTCGCGGTTTCGATACACCGCTTCGCGGCACTCAACCCGCGGAACCTCGCGGTTTCGATACACCGCTTCGCGGCACTCAACCCGCGGAACCTCGCGGTTTCGATACACCGCTTCGCGGCACTCAACCCGCGGAACCTCGCGTCGCTCACAACGACACTCCGACGAGCACGGGCTCGGGCTGCAGGTTCACCCCGAACTCGGCGAGAACACGGGTCTGGATGTAGCCGGCCAACTGCACGACGTCGGCGGCGGTCGCCCCGCCACGGTTGACGATCGCGAGGGTGTGTCTGCTCGACACGGCGGCTCCCGACCCCGGGATCGCGAAGCCCCGGGTGATCCCTGCCTTTTCGATGAGCCACGCGGCGCTGAGCTTCACGAGATACTCGCCGCGCACGACGTGCGGGATGACGCTGCCGAGTGGCAACACCCGCGCCGCCTCCTCGGGGGCGGTCGGCCAGCGCGGCGCATCGGCCGGCAGCCCGCGGGCGAACTGCTCGGTCACGACAGGGTTGGTGAAGAACGACCCCGCGCTCGCCGAGTCGGGGTCGGCGGGATCCCACAGCATCCCCTTCGCACCCCGCAGCTCGAGGACCGCGGCACGCAACTCGGTAACCGGCACGCGGTCGCCGATGCGCACCCCGAGAGTCGAGGCGAGTTGCGCGTAGGCGACGGGCTGGCTGAGCCCGCGGTCATCGGCGAGGGCGAGTTCGAGTGAAACGACGAGGCCGAGCCGGCCGCGCTTGAGAGCGCTGGTGCGATAGCCCAGGCCGAGCTCGGGGGCGCCGACCCGCACCAGCTTGCCGGTGTCGAAGTCGAGAAAGTCAATCGCGACGAGACTCGACGCGAGCTCCTGGCCGTAGGCACCGATGTTCTGCACCGGCGCCGCGCCGGCTGATCCCGGGATGCCCGAGAGCGCCTCGATACCCGACCACCCGTTGGCGACCGCGTGGGCGACCACGTCATCCCAGGGCTCGCCCGCCTCGACGGTCAGCCGTACCGGGCGCGCACCCTCGGCACGGGTCGCGCTCAACCCCCGGGTCGCGACCCGAATGACGTCACCGTCGAAACCATCATCCGCGATGACGACGTTCGAGCCGCCGCCGAGCAGCAGCCAGTCTTCGGGCGAGCCCCAGGTGGCGAGGGTCTCGTCGATGAGCTCGGTGCGGGTAGCAGGCTGCACCAGCCGCGCCGCGGGTCCGCCGATCCCCAGCGTCGTGAGACTCGCGAGGGCGGTCATCCGGTCGGCGGGATGACGCGAACCTGCGCCTTGCCGAGCACCGTCTGCTCGCCGTAGGTCACGGTGAGATCGATGCGCAGCGCCGCCTCCTCGACCGCGCCGACCTTCGCAACGACCGTGACGACGGCGCCGATCTCAGGGTCGACGGGCACCGGGCGGGTGAACTTCACCTGGTAGTCGAGCACTCTGCCGGGATCGCCCAGCCAGTCGACAACCGGTTGCACGGCGAGACCCATGGTCAGCATCCCGTGCGCGAGCACCCCGGGCAGCCCGACGGACTGGGCAACGTCGTCGCGGTAGTGGATGGGGTTGAAGTCGCCCGACGCTCCCGCGTAGCGCACCAGCGAGTCACGGGTGAGCGGGAAGCTGGCTTCGGCGACGACCGCGCCGATCTCGAGGGCGGTCACTCGTCACCCCGCACGACAAGAGTGGAGACGGCGGTCACCACGTGCTGGCCGGTCCCGTCGATGATTGCCGACTCCGCCGTCACCATGCTGTGGCCGCCGATCGACTTGACGCTCGTGATCGTCATGGTCGCGACGAGTTCGTCGCCCGCGACGATCGGGCGGGTGAACGAGAACCGCTGGTCGCCGTGTACGACGCGGGTGAAGTCGACGCCGGCATCCGGGTCATCGAGCAGTTGCCGCAACGTCGCCTCGGTCACCACGATCGAGAACGTCGGCGGGGCGACCACATCCGCGTATCCCGCCGCGCGCGCGGCCTCGGGATCGGAGTGGGTCGGGTGGCCGGCGAATACGGCGCGGGCGAACTCGCGCACCTTCTCCCGCCCGACGAGGTACGGGGCGGTCGGCGGGTAGACCCGACCTTCGATCGCTGGATTTACCGGCACAGAGTCGAGCCTATCGAGCCCGCGCCGGGCCCTTTAAATGATCGAGACCCCGGCGACTGATGTCTGCCGGAGCCTCGAAGACTTGGGTGCCGCGCTGTTCGGCGAGAACTACTGGCAGCTCTCGCACTGAAGGTCGTCCATCGGATCGACCGGAACCGAGTAGCCACCCACGGTGTCGACGTCGTTCATGGATCCTCCTCAAAGTCTTTGGTTCATCCGCGGAGTCGGTGACCGCCGCGTGAATCACCACTATATAACGGGAATCACACGGATGTCATTCCCCTACATGTAGTGATTTTCGGCGTGTCGCGCCGTAACGACAGGCTAACCGCGACCACCGACACTCGCGAGGTACGCGGTCACCCGCGCGATGAGGTCATCGGGCTGCTCCTGCGTGTACGGAAACTGCAGGGTGTCCTTCGCGGCACGGTAGGGCGTGATCTCGACCTCGATCGGGTCGTCGGAGCGGTAGACCGGGTAGAACCCGATGTGCTTCTTCCAGGCTGCGAAGTAGATATGGCGGCGCTTGCGGATCGTGACCGTCGGCATCCCGTACGTGATCGACTCTTCGGCGTCGGGCAACACCGAGTGGATTGCGGCCCGCACCCGCTCGAGTCGCGCCCGCACCTCGCCGTCGTACCCCGCCAGGTACTCGTCGATGGTCGCGATCGTCATCGGGAGTAGTCGAGAGAGCCGAAGAGGTCGGCCATGCCGGTGAACATCGCCACCATGATCGCCGCCAGAATGCCGAAGCTGACCAGAAGGGCGCCGACCTCCGCCCAGATCGGCGCGTGGCCCTTGCCGGTGCGACGCACCACGACGACCGACCGGCCGATCGCGTAGACGACACCGCCGATGAAGGCGAACGCCCAGTGGAACGGTCGCGGTACGCCTCGGGCGGTGAGCTCTTGCACGTCGCGATACGCGAAGAAGACGATGAGCCCGTAGGCGGCCCAACTCAACACCAGCGAGCCCCAGTAGAACGGGGAGAGGAACAGGTCGAGCGTTCCCGACATCCCGGAGTAGGCGTTCGGGGAGGTCAGGTCGATGTCGAACATCGAGCCCCACGGCACGAAGAGCAGCAGCAATGAGGGGAGCACCGGCAGCACGACGATGAGCCAGATCCACGGGGTGTTCCCGTCGGTGCCGGGGGGCGCCTTCGGCTCGGCCCCTGCCGGGAAGGGCTGCCCGGGGGTCTGGTAGAGATCCGTCCAAGCGATGCCGTTCCAGTAGCGTCCGCGGGCGGAACCTGCCGGGTCGGAGTACCAGCCGGCGGGGGTGCTCGTGCCCGGTGCGCTCATGGCCCGAGCATACGGCGCCCGTAGGATCGGGCCGTGGCGACGGCACGGCGAGGCTCGACGCGCGGGGGCGTGTTCTCCCCCCGATCGCGCACGTCGGATGTCGTCGCGGATGCCGTGCTTCTCGCCACCGGCGCGGTGCGCAGCACGGTCAAGAACCTGCTCATCGTGCGCGCGCTGCGCGACCGTGCCGACTTCGACGAACCCTGGTGGCACTCGGCGGTCGCGCGGGAGTTCGAGCTGCTCGCGGTCGAGAACGAGGCCGACGCGACGCGGCTCGAAGGGGTGCGCACCGCCGCGAAGAAGAAGCAGGGGCGCGCCCTCCACCCCGCTGACTTCCGGGCGCGCGACGCCCCGGTGCTCAAGCGGCGCATGCGCATTCTGCGTAAGATCGCGACTCGGTTGCGCGAGCTAGCGACCGATGAGGATGCTGTGCGCGCGCTCGTCGAGGAGGCGCGACAGAACGCGCTCCACGAGATCACGACCGCTCGCCACGACCCGAGCCCGCGAGCGGCCCGTGACCCGGAGGAGCGTGCGGCTGGGCTCGCGTTGCTCGCCGACGATCTCGCGGCGCTCGCGGCTTCTGCCGCAGACCCGGTCAGCCCGCCGTCGGCGGAACCGTCGTGAACTGCGGGTACTTCGGCTCGCGTCCGTCGCCCGACGAGGTGCCTGTGAGGCGGCGACGCACCCACGGCCCGAGGTGCTCGC
>NZ_JANMSQ010000306.1:0-2790 GCF_031389465.1 Pseudolysinimonas sp. | reverse complement strand
GCTTGAGCCCTTTCGCATCCGTCACCCGCCCCGCACTCATTGTTCCCACTCGGTGTCACCGAAGCCTGTGGATGACGCAGCCATTGATTCGGCGAAGCCCGGCATCCTGGCGGACATGGTGCTTCGGCTGGTCTCCGACCTTCCTCTGTTGTGGCGGACGCCTTCGAGTGTGCAGTTCGGGTCGGACGAGCCTGCGGCCGTCCTTTCCGACCTCTCGGAGGGAGAGGATCGCCTGCTTGCGACGCTTGTGGCGGGAGTTTCGGAGACGGGGTTTGCGATGCTGGCCGACTCGCTCGGCGTTTCACCGGAACGATCCCGGGCTCTCCTTCACGCGCTCGCGCCGGTCCTTGCTGGTGAGCCCAGCTCTCCTTCCGGGGTGGCCGCCGTTCTGGGGGATTCGCCCCTTGCTCGCACCATCGCCTCGCTGCTCTCGGCCGCCGGAGTTCTGGGGTCGCCTGAGGATGCTGCGGTTGTCGTGTTGGTCGCGGATTGGGTCGTGGCGCCGGCCGATCACCTGCGGTGGTTGAACCGGGATGTGGTGCACCTTCCGGTCGTCGTTGCCGAGCGCTCGATTTCGGTCGGACCGCTCGTGGAACCCGGGGTTGGGGCGTGCCTGTACTGCGTGCACCTTGCTCGCGTCGATGCGGATTCGGCCTGGCCGGCGATCGCCACCCAGTTGCTCGGGCGGGCTGCTCGCGAGGTGGGGTTGCTTGAGGTTGCGGAGGCGGCGGCGTTCGTTGCTCGGCGCGTGCTGGCACGGCTCGCGGGTGAGCGCGAGGGTGGGGTGTCGTGGCGGTTGGACTCGGGGGGTGGGGTCAGCTCGCGGGCGTGGGGGCGGCATCCCGACTGCCGGTGCGCGTTTCCTGCAGGAAGCGACTGGGCTGCCGTTCCCGATCCCGCTGGCCTCGCCGAGCCCACGACAGCGTCAGCCGTCGGCGCGCCCGCGTGATGCCCACGTAGAACAGCCGGCGTTCCTCATCGATCGCGGCGGCACTCCGCGCATGCGACACGGGTAACAGCCCTTCGGCGAGGCCGACGAGATAGACCGACTCCCACTCGAGGCCCTTCGCGGAGTGCAGGGTACCGAGCACGACGGCGCGCATCGGCAGCTCGCCCTTCGCCTGCTCGCGGTCGTCGAGTTCGGCGGCGAACCGCGTGAGGGTCACCTCCTCCGGGGTGGCTTCGGCGAACCGCACAATCGCGTCGAGACCCGCCCAGTCGTTGGGGCCGAGCTTCGAGTGGGCGCGATCGACCGTCCAGCCCGCCGCCCGCGCGGTGTCGGCGACGAAGCCGCGCACCGGATCGTCGGGAAACCGCTGCGCCTGCACCGCGAGCGCCGACGTCAGTTTGCGCACCGCGGGAATCTCGAAGAACGGTGTTCCGGCGAGCGACCGCGTCACGACGCCGCGTGCCGCCAGAGCGTCCTCGAATGCACGCGCCTGATCGTTCACGCGGTGCAGCACGGCAATCTGCTCAGGTGACGTGCCAGCGGCGAGCTCGGCGACGACGGCGTCGGCGATGCCGTGAGCTTCGGCCGCGTCGTCGTCGTAGGCGATCGGCTCGGTGACGACCCCGCGAACAGCCGTCGCGGCGCGCAGGTCGAGCGCCCCCGGGCGGCCGCGCATCAGCCGGTTGGCGAGATCGAGCACCTGGGGTGCAGAGCGGTAGTTGCGTTCGAGCCGCACGATCTCCGCCCCCGGGTGATCGCGCTCGAAGCCCAGCAGGTACGCGCTCGACGCGCCCGCAAACGTGTAGATCGTCTGGTTGGCGTCGCCGACGACGCAGAGGTCGGTGCGGTCGCCGAGCCACAGCGTCAACAGCCGGTGCTGCAAGGGCGAGACATCCTGAAACTCGTCGACGACGAAGTGCCGGTACTGCGTGCGCACCCGATCGCGTGCGATCACCTCGGAGTCGAGCATCCCGCACGCCACGAGCAGCACATCCTCGAAGTCGATGCGGCGGCGCTCATCCTTCAGCTCCTCGTACTGCTGCTGGACCTCGGCGACCGCGTCGGCATCCAGCCCCCGCGGCAGCGGTCGCCCGCGCGCCGCCGTCGAGTACGCCTCGATGCTCAACCCGGAGGTCTTGCGCCACTCGATCTCGCCCGCAACATCCCGAACCGCGCCCCCGCCGAGCCGGATCTTCACCCGCTCGGCCGCCTCGACGATGTACCGCGCCTTGTTGTCGAGCAGCCGCGGCGCCGACCCGCCGACGAGGTCGGGCCAGAAGTAGCCGAGCTGCGCGAGCGCCTCCGCGTGGAAGGTGCGCACCACAGCTCCCGGCGCGTTGAGCACCCGCAGTCGATGGCGCAGCTCACCGGCGGCCTTCGACGTGAAGGTGAGGGCGAGCAGGGTGCCCGGCGAGTAGACGCCCTCCTGGATGCCGTGGGCGATGCGGTGGGTGATCGCGCGGGTCTTGCCGGTGCCGGCCCCCGCGAGAATGCAGACCGGTCCGAGCAGGGTCTCTGCCGCGTGCCGCTGCTCGGCATCGAGACCCTCAAGAATGTCGGTACTCACGGGCGTGAACCATCGGCAATCCTGCTCCCGTCGTCGATGGGGGCGCCGAACCAGTGCTCGATGATCGCCCGCGCGATCGACGTCGGGCCGGGCAGCAGCACCTCGCCGGCCTCGACCGCCGCCATGAGCTCGGCGCGGCTGAACCAGCGCAGCGCGATGATCTCCTCGCCGTCGGGGCGACCCGTGGTGTCGGCGCCCGGCGCCACTCGGGCCTCGAACCCGACCATCAGGGATGCCGGGAACGGCCACGGCTGACTGCCGAGGTACTGCGGAT
>NZ_JANMSQ010000292.1:0-9514 GCF_031389465.1 Pseudolysinimonas sp. | reverse complement strand
CACCGCCACGCGGTGGCTGACGTGGCGGATGACGGCGAGGTCGTGCGAGACGAACAGGTAGGCGACGCCCGTGCGCTCCTGGATCTCGATGAAGAGGTCGAGGACGCGCGCCTGCGTCGACAGGTCGAGTGCCGACACCGGCTCATCGCAGACGAGCAGCTTCGGGTCGAGCGCGAGGGCGCGCGCGATCGCGATGCGTTGCCGCTGCCCGCCGCTGAACTCGCGCGGCAGCCGGTGGGCGGCATCCGAGGGCAGCCGCACCTGGTCGAGCAGTTCGCGTACCCGAGCCTTGGCGTCGGTCGAACTCACCCCTCGCGTGCCGAGCGGTTCGGCGAGAATCTGCTCGATCGTGAGCGCCGGATTGAGCGAACTGTATGGATCCTGGAACACCACCTGGATCTCGCTGCTGAGCGCGCGACGCTTGCGGCGATTCAGGTGCGCGATCTCCTGGCCGCGGTAGCGGATGCTGCCGCCGGTCACCGGTGCGAGTCCGAGCACCGCGCGACCGAGGGTCGTCTTGCCCGAGCCGGACTCGCCGACCAGTCCGACGGTCTCGCCCGCGCGGATGTCGAGCGAGACGCCCCTGAGGGCACGGAACGGCGGGGCACGGAAGCCCTTGACCGGATACGAGACCTCCAGGTCGGTGATGTCGAGAAGGTTCGTCATTCCACTGCCTCCGTCCGAGGGGAGAGGGGCGGCCGCGCGGGTCCGTCCTCAAGAATCGCCGCGAGCAGGGCTTTCGTGTAGCTGTTCTCGGCGCGCTCGAAGATCGCCCGCACCGGCCCGGTCTCGACGATGCGGCCCTCCTGCATAACCGACACGCGGTCGCACAGGTCGGCGACGACGCCGAAGTTGTGGGTGACCAGCAGCAATCCCATCTGACGCTCCTCTTGCAGGTCGCGCAGCAGCTCGAGCACCTCGGCCTGCACGGTGACGTCGAGCGCCGTCGTCGGCTCGTCGGCGATGAGCAATTCCGGGTCGCAGGAGACCGCTCCGGCAATGAGCACGCGTTGCGCCATGCCGCCGGAGATCTCATGCGGGTAGGCCGCGAAGGTGCGTACGGGGTTCGGGATGCCGACTCGCTCAAGCAGGGCTAGTGCACGTTCACGAGCTTCCCGGCGAGGGATCCCGAGCACGATGCGCATCGGTTCGGTGAGCTGGCTGCCGATCGTGAATGCGGGATCGAGGTTGCTCATCGGTTCCTGCGGGATGTAGGCCATCCGGCGTCCGCGCAGCCGCTGCACCTCGCGTTCCGGTAGCCCGACGAGGTCGCGACCGCCGAATCGGATGACGCCGTCGAGCACGCGGCCACCCTGTGGCAGCAGGCCGAGCACGGCGAATGCGGTCTGGGTCTTCCCCGACCCCGACTCGCCGATGAGCCCGTGTACCTCGCCTCGGCGCACCGTGAGGCCGATTCCGTGCACGACCTCGGTGACGCTGCCGTCGGTCTGGTCGTAGCCGACCCGGAGGTCGCGCACCTCGAGCACGATCTCGCCCACTCGACGCTCGCTGCGGTGGTCGTCATCGTGTGCGATGACCGGGGCTGCGGCGGTTGCAGGAGCGGGAGCGGACTGGGCCCTGCCGCGCCGCTTGCGGCGGCCGACTCGCTCCAGCTCGTCGCGCGCCGCGTTGGCGAGCAGCACGAGCGCCATGCAGGTGAGGCCGATAGCGAGCGACGGCCACAGCATGAGCAGCGGCTCCCGGTAGATGTTCGCGAAGCCGTCGTTCAGCATGCCACCCCAGGTAGGCACCGAGGGGTCGCCGAGCCCGAGGAACTCCAGGCCGGACTGGATGGCGATGGCGATGCCCATCACGATCGCCGATTGGATGATGACGGGGGCCCGCACCACAGAGAGGATGTGGCGCCCGATGATACTCGCGTCGCTCAATCCCGAGACACGGGCAGCGTCGACGTAGAGCTCGTCTTTCACCGCAACGACCGCGGCGTAGACCAGGCGGAAGAAGGCGGGCGCGAGGAGCACCCCGAACACCACCATCGAGAGCCAGACCGACGGGCCCATCACGGCGCGCGCGGCGAGCAGGATGACGACGCCGGGCAGCGCCATGAGGAGCGCGGTCAGCCACGACGAGACGTTGTCGAACCAGCCGCCGTAGTAGCCAGCGAGCAACCCCCCGACGACGCCGAAGACCAGCGCAACGACGAGCGCGATGAGTGCCGCCGCGATGCTCACCTGGGTGGCGGCCAGCAGCCGGGAGAGCACGTCGCGGCCCGCGCTGTCCGCGCCGAGCGGGTGCTCGAAGCTTGGTGTCGCGAGGATGAGCTGCAACGACGCCAAGTTGGGGTCGTGCGGGGCAAGGAGAGGCCCGGCGATCGCGACCACGACGACCACCAGCAGGAAGCCGAGCGAGACGAGGCCGGCAGGGTTGCGGACGATCCGGTGCAGAAGCGAGACGCGGGCGCTCGGCGTCGCGATGGGAAGAGCGACCATCTCGGTCATGCGAACCTCACCTTGGGGTTGAGAGCTGCCTGGGTGAGGTCGATCAGCAGGTTGACGACGACGACGATGACAGCGGTGACGATGACCAGGCCCATGACGCTCGGAATGTCGCTCGCGCTGGTGGCCTGCACGGCGAGCTGCCCGAGCCCGGGGATGTTGAACACCTTCTCGACGATGACGGCTCCACCCAACAGGCCGACGAACTGCACGGCGAGCACGGCGAGCGCCGGTCCTCCGGCGTTCCGAAGAACGTGCTTGCCGACGACCCGGGTCATCCCGAGACCGCGGCTGCGAAGAGTGCGCACGTAATCGCGCGAGAGGGCATCCGACACCGAGCCGCGCACCTGCTGTGCGACGGTTGCCATCGCACCGAGCGACAAGGCGATGATCGGCAGGGTCACTGCGGACAGCCACCCGGTCACCGAGGTGGTGAGGGGGATGTAGCCGGTTGCCTTGAACCATCCCAGTTCGATCGCGAATACCAGCACGAGTCCGAGCGCCACGAGGAAGCCGGGGATGGCGAATCCGATCACGGACCCGACCTGTACGACGCGATCCACCCATCCGCCCTTCACAGCGGCGACGGTGCCGAGCACCGTGGCGACGATCGCCGTCACGAGAATCGCGCCGATCACGATGGAGAGGGTGACCGCGAGACGACTGGAGACGCTGACGGAGACCAGTTGTCCGGTGAACCACGAGCGACCGAAGTCGCCCTGGATCGCGTGAATGAGCCAATCGCCGTACTGGTCGAAGAGCGGGCGGTCGAGACCGAGCTCGGTGGCCTTGCGGTCGACGATCTCCTGGGTGGCGTTTTGCCCCAGGATGCGCCGGGCGATGTCGCCGCCGCCCGCGTACAGCAAGGTGAACGCGACGACCGAGATCGCGACGACGAGCACTACGCCCGAGGCGAGGCGCCGGAGGATGAATCGAAACACGATGGAGCTCCCTGTGGTGTGAGGGACGAGGGTGACGGGTGCCGGACCGCCGCGTGAGACGGTCCGGCACCCGAGGTAACGAACTAGCCCTTCGGTGCGAAGTCGTAGATCGCGGGGTAGACGTTCGTCGGCATCATCTCGACGGTGGTGTTGGCGTCGAGCGCGAAACTGCCCTGCACCCGGTAGAACGGTGCGAACCACGCTTGCTCGACCAGGTACCGGTTGAGCTCGGCGGCCTTCTCGGCTTGCGTCTCCGGGTCTCCGTTCTGGATCTCCGTGAGGAGTGCCTCGACTTCGGAATCGGTCGAGTGGAACGGGTTGAACACGGCGTTCGGGGCGATCATGAACTGAATGAGCTGCCAGTCCGGGTTCTGCTCGAGCGCCATGAACGATGCCGGGTACTTCGGTGCCAGGAGGTCGGCGATGAAGTTCTCGGGAGCGGTCTCGACGTGTTCGACCGTGATCCCGACATCAGCTAGCTGCTGCTGGATGAGCGGGAAGGTGGCCGGTCCGAGCAGGTTGACGCTCGGCATCTGGAGGGTCAACCCACCCGCGTAGCCGGCCTCCGCCAGGAGCTCGATCGCCTTCTCGGGGTCGTAGCTGTAGTAGTCGTCGAGCGCAGGGTCGTACGCGGCGCTCGACTCCGGGAACACCTGAGTCGTCACGGTGCCCAGGCCGCTCTGAAGCGCCTGCAGGAGCCCTTCGCGGTCGAATGCGTAGTTGATCGCCTGACGCACGCGCGGGTCGGCAAGTGCGGGGTTCTGCGTACCGGCCCGATCGAGCAGCAGCAGTCCCTGGAAGTCGAGCTCGTTGGCGGCAATCGTCCAGCCGGATGCCTCGATCTCGTCGATCGCGTCGTTGCTCACCAGTTTGACGGCGTTCGCTTCGCCCGCCTTGATGGCGTTGACCGCGGCCGTCGGGTCGCCGAGCACGTTGATGGTGATCGACGCGTAGTGCTGCAGATCCGGGTTCCAGTAGTCGGGGTTCTTCGTGTAGACGTAACTCGTGCCGGTGACGGTGGCCGCCGTATCGAGGATGTAGGGGCCAGAGCCGATCGGATTGGTGGCGGCATCCTCGGCGTCGAACTGCGCCGGGCTCGCGACCAGACCCGGGTCGCGAGTCAGATAGTTGAGGAATGCCGGGTCGGGCGCCGAGAGCGTGATCACGACCGTGGTGTCGTCAGGCGCCTCGATCGACTCGATGCCGGCGAAGTAGCCCGCGTCAGGGGATGTGCCGGCCTGGAAGCGCTCAAGGTTCTGCTTCACGATGTCGGCGGTGAGCGCGGTTCCGTCACTGAAGATGACGTCGTCGCGAATGGTGAGGGTGAGCTCGGTGTTGGCCTCGTTGTATGACCAGTCGGTCGCGAGGAACGGTTCGATTGTGGCTTCGGGGGTGGCGAGGAGAAGCGTGTCGAACACCGCCTGGTAGTACGGTGCCCGGTTGCCCCATTCCGCGCCGGATGGGTCGAGTGTGTTCGGCGCGAAAATCGCACCGAGGACGAGCGAGGAGTCGCCGTCGCCGCTCGGCTCGCCGGTCGCCGTGCATCCCCCGAGTGCGAGGGCAGCGATCGCGACGGCTGCTGTGGCCTTCCATCGGAACATCTTTGGTCCCTTTCGATTGGTCGCGATCCACCGTGGACCGCGCGTGGACGCGAAGGTAGCACGAAAACCGAGCGGTGACTAGGTTTACTTGTGGAAGCGACGATGGTCCAATGGAGAGCCATGACAATTGACGAGACCAATCCTGAAGCTCCGCGCCCTCGCGGGGGCCCGCGCGGCAGCTACGCCAAGTCGACGGCGACGCGCAACGCCATCCTGGAGGCGGCACTCGAAGTCTTCGCTCAGGGCGGCTATCGCGCGGGCTCGCTGCGCGAGGTCGCGGCTCGAGTCGAGATGAGCGAAGCCGGGCTCCTCCACCACTTCCCGAGCAAGAGCGTTCTGCTCGCCGCGGTGCTCGCGCGTCGTGACGAGCACTCCTACGAGTTGGTGCACTTTGAGGAGACCGGCGCCGACCCGATGGAAACGCTGGGCGGACTCGTGCGCCTGGCGGCCTACAACGCCTCGGTGCCGGGAGTCGTCGAACTGTACTGCGTGCTCTCCGCGGAAGCCACCGCGCCGAGCCATCCGGCGCACGCCTACTTCGTCGAGCGATACGCCACCACACAGCTCCGGATCGCGCGCACGTTCGCCGCGCTCGCCGAGCGTGGCGGGCTCCAGCCGGGAGTCGAACCGGGAGCCGCGGCCCGCTCGGTGATCGCCCTGATGGACGGGCTCCAGGTGCAGTGGCTCCTCGACCGGGCCTCCGTCGACATGGCGGCGGAGCTGCGCAACCACCTCGCCCGGCTCGTCACCGAACCGATCTCATGAGGCATGATGCCGGGTGGCCCAAACGGCTGCTGATCGGCTAAGGCCGACGACGACGCGGCCCGGCCGCGGCGTTGGCGACGGATCCGGAGTCGCGTCAGGTGTTCCACCTCGAGGATCAGCTCGCGGACCTCGGGGGTTGAGGCCCGTACGACGAGCTCCGGTCGGAACACCGTCTGCCGCGATACCCGTCACCCGGACGGAGGGCGTTGCTCAGCCCGCGGGGGCGTAGACCGCGCGGGCGAGCCCGTCGAGCACCGCGGCAGAGCGCGGACCGAAGCTCAGGATGTCGCCGTCGGCCATGTCGACGAAACGCCGGTTCTGGCCGGCGGCGGTGAGGGCGATCGCGGGCTTGGCCAGCAGCAACCCGTCGATGCCGCCCGTCGACGCGATGCCGTCGGTCATGACGAAGATGAGGTCGGGGTTGGCGGCAATGATCGCTTCGTCGGTCATCGGCTGCATGCCGGTCCAGCCGATCTCGCCGGCGACATCCACGCCCCCGAGTCCGAGGATGAGGTTGGTCGCGCCCGACTCTTCGCCGAAGAGGTAGTAGATGCCTGAGCCGCCGCGCAGGTAGAGGAAGATCATCCGCACCCGCCCGGCGTCGTCGGTCGGCGCGATGGCTGCGATCTCGGCGACTTTCGCGTCGACATCCGACTGGATGCGTTGGGACAACAGGTCGCCCGTCGCGGCTACGCCGAGGGCGGCGGCGACGTCTCGCACGAGGTCGGCGGCGCCATCGAACGACGCTTCGTTGTCGACGAACACGACGGTTACCCCGGATTCGCGCAACTGGGTCAGCACGTCGCGCGGCCCGATGCTGCCGTCGGTGATGATCAGGGTGGGCCGAAGGGCGAGCACGCTCTCGGCGTCGATCGTGTGGCCACCGGAGGTGACGGCCGGCAGGTCGGCAGCGCCGTCGAAGGTCGTCGAGGTGTCACGACCGACGAGGGTTTCGCCGAGGCCCAGCCCCCAGATACTCGCCGCGATTGACCCCGCCATGTCGAGTCCGATGACGCGAGAGGTGTCGTCGACGGTGATTTCGATGTCGCCGCCGGGATCCCGCGAAATGACGGAAGCGGGGAGTTGCTGGGCGGGGTCAGTGTCGATGGGTTCGATCGTTTCGGTCGCGAGGAGGGCGGTGCTCGGGCCGACATGCGTTCGCGGATCGGCAACGAGATCCAGTTCGGCGAGTGGCCGACCGTCCGCGATCGTCGGCGAGGGAGTCGTTCCACCCTGGTGCGGCGCGGCGCAGCCGATGAGGGCCGTCGCGAGGGATGCGACGAGCACGGCCCCCACAAGAGCCAGTGCGCGTCGGGAGGTCACGAGGGTCGAGCCTAGTCAGGTAAGGCTGTCCTCACAACGCGAGCGACCGGCGGGTAGCGTGCCGCCCTAGGGTGACCGTTATGGATTCGCAGTCACTGTTGACGATCATCGCGCTGTTGCTGAGCGTCGGGAGCGTCGTCGTCACCGGACTCTTCTCCGTGCGCACCCAGCGTCTCAGTCACGAACTGGATGTCGAGCGCGACGCCCGTCACGCCGAGCAGTCCGCGATCAAGGCCGCGGAACGCGTGTACGAACCGCTCGCCCAAGCCGCCGCCGAGCTGCAGTCGCGGATCTTCAACCTCGTCGAGACCGGGTGGATCGGCACGCAGAAGCGCTACGCGAGCCACGGCGACTACGCGGTCGCGTCGACGGCGTTCCTGTTCGCCCACTACTTCGGCTGGATCGAGGCCCGCCGCCAGGCGGTGCTCTCGTCGAGCGGCGAGGGCGGACGTGACCTTTCGGTTCAACGGCTGATCGATGAGGTGCTCAAGACCCTACGGCGCAGCGAGGATTCCGAGGGCTTCCTGTTCTTCACGGCCGAGCAGCGCGCGATCGGCGAGCTCATGCTCACCTGGGAGACGATCCCCGAGACCGCCGTACGCATTCCGCACGTCGCCGGCTACGCCGCTTTCGTGAAGCGATACCGCCACGACGACGAATTCCGCGCCTGGTTCACCTCGATCGATGCCGGGATGGACCTGGTCTCGACGGGTGATGTGCGGCGGCTTGCCGCCATCCAACACGCCCTCGTCGCTCTCATCGACGAACTCGACCCGAATCGTAAGTACACCGCGGGCTACGCTCTCGAGCCGATCGATGTCACTGACGCTGGGTCTTCTCGACCTTGACCTTCTCCACTTTGACCTTCTCGACCAGCGGCTGCAGCCGGTAGGGGATCAGTTCGCCCATCGACAGCGCCGTCTCGGTGCGCACGACGCCTTCGATCGCGAGCAGCAGAGCGTCGACGCGGAACAGGTCGTCGGTGTCGCGACAGACGACGATCGCGAGCAGGTCGGCGTGCCCGCTCAGGCCGTGCGCCTGCACCACCTCGGGGATCGCGGCGATGTCTTCGGCAATGCGCGGCAGCTCGCGCTGCCGCACGACGACCGTGATGAAGGCGGTGAGCGGATAGCCGAGGCCGTGAGTGTCGATCCGTCGATCGAACGCGAGAAGCGCACCTTCGGCCTCGAGCCGAGTCATGCGCGCGTGCACGGTGTTGCGCGAGAGTCCGAGCCGCTCGGCGAGCGCGACGTACGACGCCCGGGGATCGGCAGCGAGTCCGCGGAGCAGGTCAAGATCGACGGCGTCGTAGTGGTGCATCGTGCGCAGAATAACACCCCCTGCTGACGCCGAGACTGTGCAGATAGCTCAACCGTCGCGCGAGCGCTTGAGCTATCTGTGGGCGCGTGCCTACCGTTGGCTACCGGTCGGAGGTGGCCCGTGACGATGATGTCGAAAGCCCAGGAGTACCTGCAACTGCTCGACGAGACGGGAGCGCGCGCTCCGTCGGCCGAGTTCGACGCCGTGATCGCGGATGTCGACGGCCCCGTCTTGCTCGGTCTCTACGAAGACATGGTCGTCGTGCGGCGGTTGGACGCCGAGGCGACGGCGCTGCAACGGCAAGGCGAGTTGGCGCTATGGCCGCCGGTGCTCGGCCAGGAGGCGGCCCAGATCGGCTCCGGTCGCGCGCTCAGGGCAGACGACTTCGTCTTTTCCAGCTACCGCGAGCACGCCGTCGCCTACACGCGGGGTGCGACGCCTGTCGATCTGGTGCGCGTCTGGCGGGGCACCACCGCATCGGGGTGGGACCCGTATGCGATCGGGATGGCGACGCTGCAGGTGATCATCGGCGCTCAGACCCTCCATGCGACCGGGTACGCGATGGGGATCCGCAAGGACGGGGCACACTCCGTCGCGGTCGCGTACTTCGGCGACGGGGCGACGAGCGAAGGGGATGTCTCCGAAGCGATGGTGTTCGCGGCATCCTTCAAGGCACCGGTCGTGTTCTTCTGCCAAAACAACCAGTGGGCGATCTCGGAACCTGTGCGACTGCAATCCACCGTCGCGATCGCCGACCGGGCCGACGGGTTCGGCATTCCGTCGATCCGGGTAGACGGCAACGACGTGCTCGCCGTGCTGGCCGCAACCCGCACCGCCCTCGCCCGCGCGCGCGCCGGCGACGGGCCCACGTTCATCGAAGCCGTCACCTACCGGATGGGCCCGCACACCACGGCCGATGACCCGACCCGCTACCGCGACCCCGCCGAACTGGAAACCTGGCGAGCCCGAGACCCGATCGCCCGGCTCGGCGGCCACCTCAGCTCGGCGTGGGTGGTCTCCGCCTAGGCGGTGGAGGGCTTGCTGGCGTCATCCACGCCCGTCGCCGCGGTACTGCGCGCCGGCTGCATCGCCCTCGCCGACCCCGAGC